>NZ_JALKFY010000649.1:0-15020 GCF_023242985.1 Frankia sp. Mgl5
CGAAGCGCTGACCGCATAACATTCAACCAGGATCACGCGGCATCACGCTCCGTACACCACCCCCGTGGGCATGACCGTGGCGCGCCCCGGTCTTCCGGCTCGCCTCCATCGTTGGTCTGCACCGGGGCATGATCGTGCCGTGGGCGCGTGAGCGCAACCGAGTTTGCCGGGCATCGGTCACTTCGGGGATCGGCCCGTCACCATCTCGCCAGCCGCATGTGGTGCTTCTGCCTTTCAGTTACCAGCCGACGATCCTGCGGGAGTACAGGTCGAGGACGACCGCGAGGTACAGCCAGTCCTGCCCGGTCGGGATGTAGGTGACGTCCGGTTTCCCGGCGGTTTCCCCGGTCGGTCGGCGCATGACGTGGTTTACCGGGTGCTAACGCGACAACAGCCTGTCGCAGCCCGGCATGCCCGCGACTCCGCGCTCATGACCCTTGCCGCGCGGGACCACGCTGAGCCCTGAGGACGGCGTGCGTTGCCCAGGGGATCGCAGCTCTTTACCCCGCGCGCCGTCTTGCGAGGAGGTTGTCCGTCCGTATCTGAATGTCGAGGGAAGGTGCAATGGCCATTCCTTCCATTTCTAACCTATAGCACGCCGGGGGGCTTGCGGCAAGACCCAGTTCATGCCGCAGAATCCGTGACCGAGGCCGGAACCCAGAGAATTAGGAGCCGCGGAATGCGCGTGTTGTCGTCGATGGCCGGGTCGCACGGGAAGGCGACGAAATGCTGCGCGGGGAGTAGTCGATGATGGATCCCGACGTGATCATTGTGGGTGCTGGTCCGACCGGCCTGATGCTGGCCGCCGAGCTGCGCCTGGCCGGAGTCCGGCCGCTGGTACTGGAGCGGCAGCCGCTGCTCCGGGAGACGCCGAAGGCGAACGGTTTCAGCGGTCAGATCGTGGAGCTGCTGCGCTACCGGGGCCTGCTGGAACGGGTCGAAGCAGCCAGTGTCGGTCCGATCCACACGGCCCCTCGGGTCCAGTTCGGCGGTGTGCACCTGGACCTCTCACCTCTGGCGGTTTCCCCGATCTGGGGCGTGCATCTCCCGCAGCCGCGACTCGAACGCCTGCTCAACGAACACGCCCGCGAACTCGGCGCTGTCATCCGCCGCGGACACGAGGTGCTGGGCATCAGTCAGGATGACGCCGCGGTGACCGCGGACGTGCGCGGTCCGCAGGGGCTGTATCGGGCGAGAGCCCACTACCTGGTGGGCTGCGACGGCCCGCGCAGCCGCGTCCGTGACCTCGCCGGCATCGACTTCGCCGGCACGAGCTATCCAGAAGCCAATCGGCTGGGCCAGGTCACCCTGCCCGATTCCGTGACGCGTCTCGACAACGGCGACCTCGACCTCCCCGGGCTCGGCAGGGTCCGCGCGGGTTCCTTCACCCGGACTGACCGCGGCGTGTTCGGGTTCGGGTGGCTCACCCCGGAGGTCCTGCTCGTCCAGACGACCGAGGACGAGCCCGCCGACGTCGACGAGGACGAGGACGAACCGATGACCCTGACCGAGTTCCAGGACAGCATCCGCCGGGTACTCGGCGCGGACCTTCCCGTCGAAGAAGTGATCCGGCTGTCACGCTACGGCTTCCAGGCCCGGCAGGCCGAAAGGTACCGCGACGGACGTTTCCTGCTGGCCGGCGACGCGGCTCACCAGTTTCCCGCCACGGGCATCGGCATCAACGTCGGCATGCTCGATGCCGTCAACCTCGCCTGGAAACTGGCCGCCGACATCCACGGCTGGGCGCCGACCGGCCTGCTGGACACCTACCACGACGAGCGCCATTTCGCCGGCGCCCGCGCCATGCTCCAGACCCAGGCACAGGTGGCACTGCGCCGCGGCCAGGACCCGGCCGCCGACGCGCTCCGGGAGCTCTTCCTGGAACTGTGCGCCGACGAGCAGCCCTTGCATCGCATCGGAACCATGATCGCCGGCGCGGACGTCCGCTACCCGCCGCACAACCCCAACCAGCACGCCCTGACCGGCGCCTTCGCGCCCAACCTCACCCTCCACGCCGGCCAGGGTGCGACCAGCGTCGCGGAACTCGGGCGCACCGCACGGCCCATCCTCCTCGACCTCGCAGACCGTCCCGAGCTCCGCGCAGCCGCCCAGGACTGGCAGCACCGCATCGATATCCACTCCGCCAAAACCGATCAGCGGCCAGCCGACGCCCTTCTCATACGTCCGGACGCCCACATCGCCTGGGCCGCCGCCCTCGACGGGACCGTCGACACCGCTGGGCTCACGCTGCGAGCAGCACTCTCCCGCTGGTTCGGCACCCCTGCGATGACAGCCCACGCCGTTCGACTCTCCTGATCAGTCCACCGGACATCGCCAGGAACCCTCAACCTGTTGCGGACATCTCGACCCGTAGCGCGGCTCGACCTCCGCAGGGGCCACAACGCCGCCGTACACACCGCCACCGTGGGGCATGCTGGCCCAGTCCTGCGATGGCGGCACTGCGGCTACGGTTGCCAGCCACGATGGCCAGAAGTCCCGTGCAAGACCGCCGGCCGGTCAGAGTTCAGGCTGAGCTTCACCCCGGCTGGCGTGCGCCCTGTCCGTCCCGGGACGCCGGCTGTCGGGTTGCGGCGCCGGATTCACCGACGAGCCTGGCCTACGCTGTTCGGGCACCGGGATCGCTTGGGAGGCCGAGAACATGTCCGTGAGCATCAGGGCCAACACTGCGACCGAGCCGTTCGCCGGAGTGACCGGGCTCCATCACATCCAGTTGGCCGTCCCCGCTGGGTGCGAGGATGCGTGCCGAGCGTTCTGGGTCGACGTTGTCGGGCTGACCGAGGTGTCGAAGCCCGCCCCGATGGCCGCCCGGGGCGGGGCCTGGTTCCGTGGGCCGGGGTTCGAGCTGCACGTCGGCGTCACGGCGGACTTCACGCCCGCGTCGAAGGCGCATCCGGCGATCCTGGTGAACGACATCGACGCGCTGGCCGTGCGCCTCGCCGATGCCGGCATCGGGCCGGTCTGGGCGCACGACTTTCCCGGCCACCGGCACTTCTACGTCGCCGACCCGGTCGGCAACCGGATCGAGTTCCTGATGCCAGATGCAGTCGCCTGATCGACTGAGCGGGTCTCCGGTCGCATTGCGGAGATCCCACAGCTCACGTTCCAGATGCATGAACGGCGTCGCTGCCGCGCCGTCGCGTGTCGCACTGGCAGCCCGAACTGTTGTGACCAGCTGGCCGGTGGGCTGCTCGGCGTCGGCGTAGATCGCCTGCCCGCAGCACACACCGCAGCCGGCGTCCCTGGGCTGCGCGGCGGCGTTGCCAATCAAGCAACTTGACGTCGTCCAGGGCCATCTAGCCAGGCCACGCTGGCCGACAGCAGCGGAGCCACACCGGACCGTCGGGCCGTGCGCCGGGACCGAGCACGTCACCCCAGGCGTACGGGTCATCGGGCAGTCGTAGGCGATGCGTCGGTGGTGGAGGTACGACGGCGTTGTCGTGCATTTCCGCTGGTAGACGGCCTGTTCGTATGATCGGGGATGGAGATCGTGGGGCCGGGGATGGTGGGTTGGTGGTTCGGGTTGTTCCCGGTTCTGTCCACCCTTTTGACCTGCGGAAATAGCAGGATTTGTCGATCACTTCTTGATCGTTATATGGCAACGAGTGTGGCAACGGCGTCGCACGATCTCGGTGACGGCCTGTCTCGGACCCTGGTTGATCTGCGCAAGCGGTGGAATTGACCATCCGCTTTCCGGGTGGGGGAGGTCACGAGACCTGTGCTCGCGGACGTTGCCACAAGGTATGGGCCTTGTGTGGCAACGGAGCTCGTCTGGCCCGGTCGCGTCAGTGCCATGACCCGCAACGGTGCTCAAGATCGTGACCCGTGGACCGTCCGCTTTCGCGGCAGACGGTCTACGGGGCGCTCCCCGCGGTGGCGCCTGCGAGGGCCGACGTCGGCGCCGGACTCGAGGACCCCGACGAACCGATCAACGGCGACTACTCGCCCACCGTCCCTTCCGCCGATAACGTGCGCGGATCACGCCCGTCGTCCTCGGGAAGGCGGCGCCCACCCCGCCGACGGACAGCCGCTCAGGTGCCCGCGAAGGCACGGCGCCGGCAGTTCTCGACCCCGTCGCACGTCAGCGAGATGCTGCGCCTCCAGGATCCGTAGCGCCTCGCGGAGTGAACGCGCCGACCCTGGGTTTCACTCCACCGCCAGACAGAGGTGCCTGAACCGCCTGGGCATTCTCGCCGCCCGTCGGTCAGGTCTACTCGAGACCGTTTTCCCGCAGCACCTTGCCGACGAGCTCCATGTACTCCAGGTGGCCCTTGAACGGGCCGCGCCTTCCGATGGCGGCTTCAAGGAAGGGGCCGTACTCCTCGTCGTTGACGAAGGTCTGCCAGTGCCGGATCTCACCGTTGTTGTTGGTCTCGACGAAGGTGGTCGAGTAGAAGCCCATCTTCAGGCCGTCCCTGGTATGACCTTCCCACCGGACACGGGCAACGTACCCGTTTTCGGCTGCCCAGCTGGTGTAGTCGACAAGCTTCCAGTCTGGAAAGGTGACCGAGTATGCCTTGGCCTCCTGAATGGCTGAGGCGGCTATGGCCTCGAAAATAAGCGAGGAATCTGCGCCGCCAGAAATCCCACCCAGGTCGATCACATCGTGCCCAGTGAAGTACGGCGACGAGTAGATCGCGTCGGGCGCGAATTTCCAGCTATCGTAGGTTGCACCGTCCTTCGCCCCCTGGTGGAGGTAGGCGTTCCGGTAGCCGTCGGCCATGCGCTGATGTAAGGAAATCTTCTCTTCGAGGTTCATCGCGGTCCCTGCTGGTCGTTGGAATTACCGCCGTCGACCGGTCGACCCTGGCCTGCCTGGCCGTCCGGTCGCTGGCGGCGCAGATAATCAATCTATCGTATGATTAACAATATAGCGTGCGCAAGAGGTTTCTGGCGTCGTGTCGTCCACGGCGGGCTGCGGCGACTACCACTTGCGTAACCCGAAGCAGGATCTCTATATAGAGTCCGTCCTCGCCTCACTGGGGCAGTGACGAACGGTCGGCCGACTGAATCTTTGTGAACAGGCTGTCAGCGGCCGGCTGACGGCGATGTCGATCCCCACCGGTGGCCTCGAGCCGGCCGCCGCTGGCTCCGAGCCCTCCCCGGTGGCGGCCGCATGGCACGCGTGGGAGAGCCGTCGGCCGGCGCCTTGCGTGGGCCCCGCGACCGCTCGGTTTCGACCGGCTCACCGTCGTGCCCCGCTCTTGGCGGGCCGCTCCCTGAACACGTCATGGAACGACCAGCTGTCGTGGGACGTACGACCGCGACAAAAACGCCTAGGGAGTGTCAACGAGGATCGCCTTCTCCGGGCACTCGGCCGCCGCCCGCTTCACGAGTTCGACCAGCTCGTCGGGAACTCGATCGGCGGTCACCTCGACGTAGCCGTCGCTGGTGAGGGTGAAGAGCTCGGGACAGGTCGCGACGCAAGCACCGTGACCGGCGCAGCGGTCCGCATCGGCCGACACGATCATGCGCCGTCGCCTGCGGGGGTGTAGCCGATATGGAGTCGCGTGACCCCGCGCAGGATGAAGGTGGGCATGTAGGTGTACCGCCGTTCTCCGGCGGGGCCGTGCTGGTCCTGGTCGATCCAGATGTCCGCCGTGCGGTCGAACAGCCTCTCGAGGCTGACCAGTGCTTCGGCGCGGGCGAGCGGGGCCCCGGGGCAGCTGTGGACGCCGCGGCCGAACGCGACGTGGCTGCGGGCGTTGGCGCGTTCGATCTTGAAGGTGTCGGGGTCGGGGAACTTGTCCGGGTCGCGGTTGGCCGCGGCGTTGGCCAGGAAGAGGATGGTTCCGGCGGGCAGCTGTACTCCTCCGACTTCGACTGGGACCTTCGCCAGGCGGAAGTCGCCGCGGATGGGACTTTCGTAGCGAAGGGCCTCCTCAACGAAGTTGGGGATCAGGTGGCGGTGCGCCCGCAACCTCGCCTGCAGTTCGGGATCCTCGCCGAGCATCATCACCGCGGTGCTGAGCAGTCGGACGGTGGTCTCCTGGCCGGCGGCGAAAAGGTTGGCGGCGACGCACACGGCGTCGAGCACGTCCGGAGTGCTTCCGTCGGGAAACGTGGCCGAGGCGACGCCGGTCAGGACGTCGGCACGTGGCTGGCGGCGACGGTCCTCGATGTAGCCGGTGAACTTCTCGTACAGAAATTCCAGCGGCGACTGTGTCATAGGGTCGTTGCCAGTGCTGCCGAGCGTTCCGGTGTGCGGCCGGTTGAGCCTCTCGATGAACTCCGGCTGGTCCTCCGTCGGGACGCCGAGCAGGTCAGCGATGACGAGCATGGCAAACGGGGAGGCGAAGGCGCGGATGAACTCGCAGCGCCCGCCGGTCAGCGCCTGGTCGAGCTGACGGTCGGCGAGGCGCCACATGAACTCCTCGTTCTCCTTGAGGCGGCGCGGAGTGATCATTTTCGACAGCAGTGCACGGTGCGCGGAGTGGGTCGGCGGGTCCAGCGTCGGCAGCTGATCGCTCATCGGCAACTGGTCGCGGTGCTCGGCAATCAGCGCCGAGACGTCATCGCCCTCGAGGGGTACGGGAAATCCAGGGAAAGGTCCGGTGACGGAAAGGCACGACGAGAACCGGTCGGTGTCGTTGTAGATGGCGAGCGCCTCGTCGTAGCCAGTGATCATCACAACGTCGTGATGCTTCTCCCGGCGGGCCGGGCACTCCCCGCGCATGGCGGCGAGGTAGTCGTACGGATCGTGCAGAAGGCTGTTGTCGGTGAAGAAGTCGACGGAGTCAATGTTAATCAAGCCTGTTCCTCTCGCATTCGTGGTGCCGCGTCCGGTCGCAGGAAGAGTCCCGGCGCTCAGGGGGAACCGACGACGTGAACGACGAAGGACTCGCCGGAAGCGCTGGGTTCATTTCACGCCGCCGGGTTTGTTGACGAACCAGACGAGTTCCTCGACGAGCCTTTCGCTCTTCCAGCCGTCAGGCGTACGCACAAAATTGTGGAAGTAGTAGCCCCCGCAGTAGCTCGGTTCGGCCATCCCCGGAATCTGCATCGGGTTGTAGAACTGCGCGATCACCTTGGCTCGGTCGCCATCGAGATCGATCTCCACGTTGGTCACATAGTGTATCTTCCAGGGTGCCTTGCCCAGGCCCTGCTCGAGCCAGGCCGCCATCTCGTCGCGCCGGCCGACGGGCAGGCTGTTCGTCGTCGAGGTGTAGTCGATGACTGCCTCGGGAGTGAACACCGACTTCCACAACTCGAAATCGTTCGTGTCCACACCACGCGCGTAGCGTGCCAACTGCTCCTGGATCTCCAGCCTGTCGGCAAGGGCACGCAGGTTCATCGATACTCCCCTCAGCTGACGGTCAGACCGTTGTCGACGACATAGACAGCGCCAGTGATGGACTTCGCCTCGCCCGACGTAAGAAAGGCAAACAACGCGGCGATCTCCTCCGGCATCGCCACGCCGCGATAGCCGGCCATCCGGCCCGCGAGATCCGGATCTCGGTCCTCGGGGAACCGTACCGTCCTGGCGATGTTGGTCAGTGTGCCCGCCGGCGCGATCGCGTTTACCCGCAGCGGTGTCTTGATGAACTCGACCGCGAGCGACCGGGTCAACTGGACCACACCGCCCTTGCTCGCCGAGTAGGCAGCCGAGTACGGAACCCCCTGTACTCCGGCATTGGAAGCAATGTTGACAATGGAGCCAGCAGCATTCAGCAAATGCGGGATCGCGGTCTGGGACAGGAAGAACGGGCCGTCAAGGTTCACTGCCAGTGTCCGCCGGTACAGTTCGACGCTGGTGTCAGTGGTGTGCGCCGGGCGATAGATCCCGGCAACGTTACCCAGGACGTCCAACCGCCCGAACTCGGCAACGGCTGCCGCCACCGCCGCCGCACACGCGGCCGGATCGGCGATATCAACAACCCGCCCCGACACCACCCCGGCTGCCAGGGACCTGGTCTCGGCCAGCCCATCCGCGTCAATATCCACGGCCAGCACCGCCGCGCCCTCATCCGCCAGCCGAAGGGTGACCGCACGGCCGATACCGGATGCGGCACCGGTGATTAGTGCTACTTTGCCTTCAAATCGTCTCGTCATCGTCCTTCTCGCTCCGCACGAATCCAGGGGCCCACCGCTGGACGTATTCGTGGCAAGGTCAGGCACTGAATGTGTTGTTCATGCACCGCGATCGGGGCGCAGGGGTACAACGATATCTAATCGATCAATTGATTAGATATCGCGAATCGGGTTGGCATTGCGTGCTTTCGAGTACTCTTCTTCGCCGCCCAGGAATGCGCGGTCCATCGCTGGCTGGTAGATCAGGAATCCTTGGTGCCGAGAGCCCGTATCGAACGATCCGGCTGGTCATCACGGGCGACGCGGCCTCGCGTGACGGCCCAGATGCCACGCGAGCCATGCCGTCAGTGCTCTGCCAGCCGGGCCTGGTCGAAGAGCATCCCCCGGATCAGTAGCTTCACGGCATGAACGGTGGTGTGGTACTTGTCGATCGGTACGGCCAGTGCGTATTCGTAGAGACCAATAAGTAGTACGCCGATGGCGCTCGTGGCGGCCGGGACGTCGACGTGGTCCGCGAGGGCGCCCTGCTGATCAGCCTCGCGCAGGATCTCGGTGACGACCTCGTGGATGGAGGCGACGATGGTGTTGCTTTCTTCTGCCAGGTGCAGATCTGCGGCGCTCTCCGTCCGGATCGCGCGGTCGAACGGGACCGCGTAGGGGTTGTCGCGGACCAGTCGGTCGGTCTCGTCGAGCACTGCCATGAGCTTGTCGAGGACATTGTCGACGGCTTCCACGGCGGCCGTGAACCGGGGGACTGTCTGCTGGGCAACGTCGTGGAAGGTCTCTTTGACCAGCTCGGCCTTGTTGGGGAAGTAGTGGTAGAGGCTGCCGCTGGTCATGCCGGCCGCCCGGGCGATCTCGCGGATGGTGGCGCGTGCGTAGCCGACCTCGGCGACACAGCGCAGAGTCGCGTCGAGAATGCGCTGTCTTGTCTGATCGCCTCGGGAGCCGACGGGCCTGCCCAGCAGCGATGGAGTGCCCGCCACGATTTCTCCTGGTTGTCGTCTTCCCCGAGTCTCGCATACGGACACCGGCGAAGGACCATGCCGTCGCGCCCGTCGAGAGACGGCCGGACCGCGGCGGCGCGCAGGAGGTCGGTGGACGGTCACGACGGGCGGGGGACATCGTCGGGTCCGATGCCGAAGGTCCGCAGCATGGACGACACCGTCTCGTAGGCACCAACGGTGAAGATGACGTCGAGTATCTGCTGGGTGTCGAGCCCGGCGGCGAGGGCCGACCAGGTGTCGTCCGTCAGCAGTCCGTCCGTGACGATCTCGTCGACGGCGCTTAACAGCGCCGAGTCAAGCGGGTGGAAGGACGGTGTGGCGGAGCCTGATGCGATGGACTCTGTCTCCTCGGCGGTGAGCCCTGCGTCCTCAGCGATGTGGAGATGCTCCGCCCACAGGTAGTCGCAGCCGCGCCGAGCGGCGACGCGCAGGATGAGGACCTCGCGCTGGCGGGGGGTGAGTGTCGTTGCGAGAAGCACCTGGCCGTTGAAGGTGAAGAACGCTCGTGCGAGGTGGGGATGGTGCGCGAACGTGCCCAGCATGCCGAGTGACTTGCGCCGTCCTTCGGTATTCGGCATGGGATGGCGCGGTTTCGGCGGGACCATGGCCGCCAGGGCCGAGCTCATCTCCGGTGGGAACTGGCGGGGCTGCAGTGGCTCGACGCGCGTCATGCTGGTGCTCCCTTCTGGAGATGGATAAACAGGTTCGCCGAGGGTGTCGAGCCGGGCATCCGCGTGAGTCCCGGCCCGAGGAGTTCCGGAATCGTGCGGCCAGCGTTGATTGCCCACCCGGATTCCGGCCATAACCAGAACACGCTCCGGCGCCGCGGCCTTTTGTGCCGCGACCCCGGCTTACGCGCGTCACTCCGTGATCTGGATGCCCTCGTAGCTCTTGAGTGTCTCCGGGTCCGGTAGCTGCATCTGCAGGTACACGGCAAGGTGGACGACCTTGCCGTCGGCGTCGTACTCGTAGGTCGTCGCGGAGTTCACGGTGCTGCTGAATCCGCCTGTCATGCTGCGCTCCTCCAGTTCGAGCAGCACCAGGGAGCCGATCTCGGTGACCCGCTTGAACGAGCATTCCCACTCGGCGGTCTGTGCCCACTGAGTGAGGAACGCGACGTATTCCGGCCAGTTCATGACCTCCTTGAACGGGCCGATCCGTTCGAAGGAGTCGACTGCGACCAGCTCGGCGACCGGTGCCCAGCTATCGGCTGAGAAGCCGGGCTGCTTGCCCGCGTCGACCAGCTTCTTCATCAGCTGGGTGTAATCCAGCGCGGCCCGTGAGAGGCCGGTGTAGTCGCCGATGACCTCGTCGAGGTCGCGCAGCGTGAGCGCCATAACGATGCTCCCAGTGGTGAGGATGGGGAACTGCGGACATGCGCGGCCGGGTCAGGACCGGGCACCGTCCAGGTAGCGGTCGAGAACGTGGTGGAAGGCCGCGACGACGATCTCCTCCCGGGTGATTGTTTCGTACTTCAGGCGGCTGTTTCGTAGGCCGGCCTGCTGGCGCTGCATCTGCTCGTAGTCCTGCTGCAGCGCTTCGAAGTAGGTGTGGCTGCCTGGTTCCGTGACGACCGTCGGTTCCACCTTCGCCACTTCGGCGAGCTCCTCGGGAAGGTACATGTAGCTGGCGACGTGCCAGACGCACTTGTTCGGGTCGCCGGAACGGTCCGGGGTGGGCATGACGATGTGGCACTCGCCCGCGCGGACCGTCATGAAGAAGTTCGGGAAGAGCACCCAACCCTGGTTGTCGGTCATCTGGTCGTCCGTCAGGCCGCTGACGTCCAGGCCCATGCCGGTGAGTGTGTCGCGGGTGGCCTGCTGCAGCAGCGTGCGCGCGGTGACGCCCTCCGGGAAGACGAGGGTGCCGTCCTCGCCGCGGTACTCGGCGACGAGCTCCTCGAAGCGAGGCAGCATCAGCGGGATCGCGGGGAAGGTCTCGGGGAGCTTGCGGATCCCGGCGACCTGCTCCTCCGGACCGAAGTGCTCGCCCCTGGGCACGTCGAACGGTGTCGTGGCGACGCTGTGGTCGCCGAGGAACCGGTAGCGGCCCGTCTCCGGGTCCGGGAAGATCACGCTTAGGAGCTGCGGGTGGACGCCCCAGAGGTGGTAGCCCTCCTGGAAGGCGTCCATGACGACCTTCCAGTTGCATTCGAGGGGCTCCTCGACGTCCATGACGGTGATGAACTGCTCCATCTGGTACGGCCGCAGCAGTTCGATGACCTCGGGACCGAGGTATTCGGCGAGCGGCTTCGCGTCCGGCTCCGGGTTGAGGAAGATGAAGCCGCCGAACGTCTCCACCGGTACGGGCACCAGCGAGACGTCGCTCTTGTCGACACCCGAGAGGCCCTCGCGCAGGATGCCCCGGCAGTTGCCCTCCAGATCGTAGGACCACAGGTGGTACTGGCAGAGGAACTGCCGTGAGGCGCCCGAGCGCTCCGCACACAGCAGGTTGCCGCGGTGGCGGCAGGCGTTCACGAAGCCGCGGATCACGTCGTCGCGGCCGCGCACCACGATGAAGGACTGGTCGAAGAGCTGGTAGGTCTTCCAGGCGCCGGCCTTCGCCAACGCGCTGACCCGGCCGACGATCTGCCAGGTCTTCGTCCAGATCAGCTCACGCTCCTGCGCCGCGATCTCCGGTGAGGTGTAACGCTCGGTCGGGATCTTCCACTGGAAGTCGGCCGGGGCGGAGCCCAGGCCCGACAGTCCGATCTTCGTGTCGTCGAGCCATTCCCCGGGTCGCGTCGGCCGCGTCGTCTCGATCGTCATCAGTCCAGTTCTCCTCGAGCAGGGCGAAACGGTAGGTCGAAGGTCCTCACGCGTCTGGGGCACGCATGCAGGCCACAGCGCGTCTCGGGAGTACGCGCCATGGGCTGTTGGTGACGACGAACGCTCGGGAAGCGGCGTGCTCCCGGTCGACGCCAGACGAGGACCGAGCCCCCGGCCGGTCCTCGTCGTTCACACCAAAATAAACAATCGCTTGATTAAGCGTATGGTGCACGCCACACTCGGGCACTGTCAAGCCACCCTCCACAGACACAAGGACGGACACGCATGCCCTTCGAGGGGACTACCACGATCGTGACGGGCGGGGCGTCGGGCCTTGGGCTCGCGATCACCGAGGCACTCGTGGCCCGAGGCACGAAGGTCGCCGTCTTCGACATCCAGACCGAGCTGCTCGACACCGAGGTCAAGCGCCTCCAGCGGCAGGGCGGAGCCGTCCGTGGCTACGCCGTCGACGTCTCCGACCGAGGGCCCAGGTCACCACCGCCGTCGACGAGATCCGCGAGGACCTGGGACCCGTGCTGATCCTGGTGAACAACGCCGGCGTCGTGCAGTTCGACCGCTTCGAGTCGATCACGGACGAACTGTGGGAGCGCGTCATGGCCGTCCACCTCCGCGGTCCCTACCTCGTCACCCAGACCGTCCTGCCCGACATGCGCGCGGCGAACTGGGGCCGGATCGTCAACATCTCCTCATCCAGCGCCCAGGGCGGCCAGGAACGGATGGCCGCCTATGTCAGCTCCAAGGCTGGTCTGATCGGGCTCACCAAGACGCTCGCCCTCGAACTCGGACGGCAGGGGATCACGGTCAACACCATCGCGCCCGGAATGGTGGTCACCCCGCAGCTGCTCGGTCAGATCTCCAAGGGCAACTTCACCGCCTCCCTCGAGCGCTTCGCCAAGATCACCCCGGTCCGCCGCGCTGGCCGCCCCGAGGACATCGCGAACGCCGCGGTGTTCCTGTGTGACGACGCGTCGTCCTACATCACCGGCCAGATCATCGGCGTCAACGGTGGCCGGCGTACCTGACGGCCACGCACCCCACGGCAGATCCGCCGGAAAGCCTCACGAACTGGACCCCGGATCGGCTACCGGGTCGCCTCCGAACGGGGCCGTACCCCAACAGCCGCGACCACCTGAAAGTCCGAAAATTAATTCTATACATACAAAGGTGGAAAAGTATGTCGCGTGTTTCGAAACTGGCCAGTCGCTGGGCGGATATCAGACCGCCCCGGCCCGTCACCTTCGCGCAGCCGCCCGCCCGACCAGGCCGGTTAAAACTGGCCGGCGTCGCCGTCATGGCGGCGAGCCTGGCATCAGTCTCGGCCTGCGGCGGCTCTGACGAGGATTCGACCACGCCGAACGACAGCGCGGGGGTCGCGGACCTTCTCGGTCCCATCGCGAAGGCAAGCGGCCAGCCTGTCAAGATCGGTTTGATCACGGACGGTGCCAGCCAGACCGCGGACCTGCGGGTCCAGAACCGGGTGGCCGAGGCCACCGCCAAGTGGCTCAACGAGCACAAACGGGGGATCGGCGGCCGGCCCATCGAGCTGACCATCTGCGAGACCCTGGGTGATCCCGCAAAGGCCACCGACTGCGGCAACCAACTGGTAGAGGCCGGCGTGGTCGGTGCCCTCATCGGCACATCCGGTGTCATCCAGACCGCCTGGAAGCCGCTGAGCGACGCGGAGATCCCCGTCATGTTGTACGGCTCGGGCGAGCCCGAACTGCTCACCAGTAAGACCACTTTCGCCCTGGGCGACGCGAACTTCTCCGTCATCGGCCTGGCGATCCACGCCGCCGAGGAGAAGAACAACAAGAAGGTCGTCTCGATCGTCATCGACGTCCCGGCCGCACTCCACGCCGCACAGGAAGTCGCGCCGGGGCTCTACAGGGAGGCGGGCATCGACTACGAGCTCGTCCGGGTCGCTCCCGGCACCGCCGACATGACACCCCAGATGCAGCAGGTTGTCAGCGGCGGCGCGGACCAGGTGTTCATCATCGGTAATGACTCGTTCTGCATCAGCGCCATGAACAGCCTCAAGGCAGTCGGCTTCGACGGCGACATCACCGCCATCTCTCAGTGCATCACCGACGCCACCCGCAAGTCCGTCTCCGACAGCCAGCTGGAGGGCCTGGTCGTCAGCGCGACCGCCCCGATCGGTCCGGACAGCCCGTCGACGCGCCTCTTCACGCAGGTCTCCGAGAAGTACGGCAAGGACATCGACTGAAGTTGACCCGTTCCTGTTCACACCTGGGCTCTTTGGGATAATGATCCCAGGGAGGAGTACAGGTGCCGAGATCACAACCGCCGTACACGGAGGAGTTCCGCCGTCAGATGGTGGAGCTTGTCCGAGCTGGCCACTCGCCCGAGGCGCTGGCCAAAGAATACGGCCCGTCGGGGCCGTCGATCCGTAACTGGGTACGCCAGGCCGAACAGGAGGGAGAGGTTCGGGCCGATGGGTTGACCGCCGCGGAACGCGACGAGTTGAAACGCCTCCGGAAGGAGAACCGGCAGCTTCGAGAGGAACGCGAGATCCTCCGCAAGGCCACAATTTTCTTCGCGGCGGGTGCGTCCAGAAGTCCGGCTATGCCAAAAGGCGTTTAGCCGGGTGTAAGCCTGAGGTGGCCAGCCGGTGAAAGTCCGGCCCGTGGAGGTGCCAGAACCCACGGTAGCTGGTTCCCGGCGTCGGGAGAGATCCCAGGCGTCGAAGCGGAACGACAAAGTCCCTGTCAGGGGATGAGCAAAAGACCGGTCCGTAGCATAAAGCGAACCGTGTAGCGTCGTCAATGAAACCCGCGTGAGCGGGACAAGGAGGAGCCGAGTCTCTCCGTTGCGGGCGAAGGCCACGGACGGTGTCTGGGAATCTGGAGCGGACACCTATGAACCTCCCGGCGTATGGCGGGCGGAACGGTCGGAAGGTCACCGAGGGAACTGGAGAGAGGCTCGCCAGCTCTGGGTTCGCGGCCCAGAAAGAGTGACCTGCCTATAACCGGGGAACCGGGAAATGGCGGTCGGCTGGCAGCCAGTCGGAGGGGGAAATAGTAGTGCCGATCGCCGGGACAACACAACCCGGCGGGAGCGAAGGGCCCCTACTTCATCGACAGGGCTCCGGCACGCTCGCGTTCTGAGTTGATCTGTCCGTGATCTTCGGGTCTGGCGGTTCGCCTGGGTTGTCATG
>NZ_JALKFY010000650.1:0-14980 GCF_023242985.1 Frankia sp. Mgl5
TGGCGGAACCGCCACGCCGCCGACAAGAAACTCCGTGCCGTCGTCGCCAAGGCGAACGTTGCCTGATGCGGCACTAGGTCCCGACCATCTCGGGCCTGTCGCACCGACGACCCGGGTACTGGATCGCTGGCCGGCAGGGACGACAATCGCCCGATGGGGGAACGGGGTTCGCTGGTCGGGCGCGACCGGGAAATGGCCGCGGTGGGCGCCGCGTTGGACCGGCTCGCCTCGGCGCGGCGCCGGCCAGGTTTCGACTGGATGGAGATCCGTGGCGAGCCCGGCATCGGTAAGAGCCGCCTGATCGGCGAACTCACCGAGCTTGCCGACGCCCGTGGTCATCTCGTACTGCGGGGCCACGGCGCCGAGCTCGAACAGGACATTCCGTTCAACGCCCTCGTCGATGCGCTCGACGACTACCTCGGCGCGGTGGATCCGGAGCGGTTGCGCCAGCTCGGCGCTGACCGGCTCGACGAGCTGGCCGCCGTGTTTCCGGCGTTGCGCTCGCTCGGGACCGGGCCGACCGGCAACACCTCCGAGATGCAGCGCTGGCAGACCTACCGGGCGGCGCGAGCGCTACTCGAGCTGCTCGCTGCCGACCGGCCGCTGGTACTGGCCCTGGACGACCTGCACTGGGCTGACACCGCGTCGGTCGAGCTCGTCGCTCACCTGCTCCGCCGGCCGCCGAAGGCGCGGGTGCTGCTGGTCGTCGCGGTGCGGCCCCGCCAGGTGCCGAAGGCGCTGGCCGCGGCGTTGTCGGCCGCGGCGGCGTCCGCCGTTGTCGCGACCACCGACGGCCAGGCCGGGGCGAACTCACCCGCGACCGTGGGCGTTCGACTGGAGCTTGCCCCGCTGTCGCCCGAGGACAGCGACTCGCTGCTCAGTCCCGTGACCCGTGACCCGGCTGTCCGGCGTCGCTGGTATCGGGAGAGCGGCGGTAACCCGTTCTACCTCGAACAGCTTGCCCGCACCCGCACCCGCACCCGCACCCCCAACCGCCCGCTGTCCGCAGCTGCCGGGCCGTCGTCCGTACCGTCGGCGTCGGCGGCCTCGACCGGCCTCGACGGACCGGACGACGTGCCGCCGGCGGTGACGGCGGCGGTCGGCGCCGAGATCGCGCAGCTGCCCGAGGTCGTACGGCGGTTCGCGCAGGGCGCTGCTGTCGCCGGCGAGGTGTTCGAGCCGGACCTGGCCGCCGAGGCCGCCGCGCTCCCCGAAACCGACGCCTTCGAAGCACTCGACGCGCTGGTCGCGGCGGACGTGGTACGACCGACCGAGATGCCGCGCCGGTTCACGTTCCGGCATCCGATCGTGCGCCACGCCATCTACATGTCCGCCGGGCCGGGCTGGCGGATCGCCGCTCACGCACGAGCGGCTGATGCGCTCGCCGCCCGAGGCGCCGCGGCCACCGCCCGAGCCCACCACGTCGAGCGTGCCGCCCGGCCCGGCGACGAGGCCGCGATCGCGCTGCTGACCAAAGCGGCCGCGGCCAGCCGGCTACGCGCGCCGGCAGCCGCCGCGCACTGGTACGCCGCCGCACTCAGACTGTTACCGGGCGGTGAGTCGAGCCCCGGCCAAAGTGCCGACGTTGACGTTGACGTCGACGTGGACGCGGACGGCGGGTTGCGGCGACTGGAGCTGCTGTCCCGGCTGGCTGCCGCACTCGACGCGAGTTACCAGCCGCAGCAGGCCCGCGCGGTACTCGACGAGATCATGGGTCTGATTCCGCGGGAATTCGGTGCCGAGCGGGCTCATCTCGTCGCGCTGCGCTCGGCGGTCGACCATGTGCTGGGCCGGCACGGCGAGGCGCGTGCCCTGGTGTTGGACGCCGTGGCGAGCGCCGAACCGGGCACCCGAGAGAGCTGTCTGCTGCGGCTTCAGCTTGCCATCGACCATTTCTACACCGGTGAATACGATGGGATGCGCCGCTGGCAGCAGGAAGCGCACGCGCTCGCCGGCACGCTCGACGACGCCCCGCTGCTGGCCGCCTCGGCCGGACTGCTGGCGGGTGCCGAATACATGGTCGGTGACGTCCCGGCCGCGATCGCCGAGGCCGCCGGCGCGGCACGCCGCTACGACCTGCTCTCGGACGACCAGGTCACCCCGCACCTCGACAAGCTCGCGTGGCTGGGCTGGACCGAGGCGTTCCTCGAACGGTTCACCGACGCGCTACGCCACCTCGACCGGGTCGACGCGCTGGCGCTGCGCAACGGCCGGGGCAGCATCGGCACACTGACGGCAGTCGCACGGTCGCTGGTCCTGACATCGCGGGGACGGTTGCCGGAGGCCGCGGCGGCGGCCGAAGCCGCGGTGGAGGCGTGCCTGCTCACCCCGCACCTGCCCTTCCTGTCCTGGGCGCTGGCGGCGCGGTGTGCCGCGGCGACGCTGGCGGGGGACCTCCCCGAGGCGCTGCGGTCGGGTGCGCAGGGAGCGCGGGCGGCCAACCCGGAGACTGACGCCGTCTCGGTGATGGCCGGTTCCTATTTCGCGGAGGCGCTGGTCGAGGTCGGTGAGCCCGACCGCGCCGTCGATGAACTACTGGGTGCGGCCGGCGGCGCCGAGCTGCCGCGCATCGAAGCTCCCATGCGGCCGTACTGGTACGAGGTGCTCACGCGGGCCGAACTGGCTCGCGGGATGCCGGAGGCGGCCGCCGGCTGGGCGGTGCTCGCCGAACGGACGGCCACCGACGCCGGCGGTGGGCTCGCGGGACGGAAGGCCTCGGCGATGCGAGCGAGAGCAGCCGTCGAGTTCGCCAGGGGACAGTCGTCGGCCGCCGCCGCGTCGGCGCTGGCCTCAGCCGCCGAGGCCGAGCGGGCCGGCCTGCCGATCGAGCTCGGCCGGTCGCTGATCGTGGCTGGGCGGGCGCTGGCCGCCGACGGGCAGAACGCGCGGGCGGTCAGCGAGCTGCGCCGGGCCGAGGCCCGACTCGACGCGTGCGGTGCCAACCGTCCCCGGGACGAGGCGGCCCGGCTGCTGCGCCAGCTCGGCGAGCGGGTGTCTCGGGGCGGTCGACCGTCGACGCGGGCCCAAGCCCGGGCCGCTCAGACCCTGGCTCATCACCAGACCCAGACGGTCGTCCTCAGCGTGGCAGCCGGCACGCTCAGCACCCGAGAACGTCAGATCGCCGAGCTGGTCGCCGCCGGCCAGACGAACCGCCAGATCGCCGCCGCGCTGTTCGTCAGCGAGAAGACCGTCGAGAGCCATCTGACGAAGGTGCTCGCCAAGCTCGGCGTCCCCACCCGAGCCGGTGTCGGTTCCGCGCTCCGTTCCTGACTGGCGTAACTCCTTGTAGCGAAATGCGCGGCTCCTCCGCCGGCTCCTACCGTACGACCACCCCGGGTCCCAACGACGCGCCCGACGTCCAACGGACCACTGCGTGGCGCTGGCCGGCACTAGGGGTTTCCCTGATGTTCGGGTGCCTCCCCGGAACCCGAAAGTGACCTTCGTGCCACACGGCACGTCGGGTCACCAGGGAGGGGACGCCGTGTGCGTTTCGCAGGGCTCGTCGAGGCTGGCCGGGTACATGGCCGACCTGCTCGACTGCAACCGGCTTGTCGCCGGCGGCGATCGGCGGGCCGAGACCTACCTTCGCCGCGGCATCGCGTTCTGGATGGTGCGTGACCACCACCGGGCCGTCGCCGACCTGAGCGCCGCGATCGAGGCGGATCCCCGACTGCCCGACGACCGGCTGGCCTACGCGCACTACCGCCGGTCGGTATGCCGGCACCAGGTGTTCGACCTGGCCGGCGCCGAGGCCGACGCGTCGGCGGCGATGGCGCTCGACCCCGTCTCGTACGTCTACACGGCACGGGCCATCGCCCGCTACTTCGACGGCGACCCGCACGGCACGCTGGCCGACGCCGAGTCGGCCCTGCTGCGCGACCCGAACGACTGGGAGGCCCGCGCGTTCCGGGCCCGGGCCCGGTTGGAGCTCGGTCTGCTGGCCGAGGCGGTCGAGGACTTCGGCTGGGTCATCGCCGACGGCCGGTGCGAGAAGTACGCCTCCGAGCTGCACCTGCAGCGTGCCGAGGCGTTGCTCGAACTGGGCCGGCCCGAGGCGGCGGCGGCCGACTGCACGACCGCGATCGACGTCAGCGCGCACGAGCAGTCGCACTGGCCGTTCATCGTGCGGTCCCGCGCGCTGAGCGCCCACGGCCCCTACCTGCTGCGGGCCCGCGCCTGGCTGGCAATGGGCGACCTGCCGACGGCGCTGGCCGACTGCTTCCACGCCGCGACGATCGTGCCCGAGGACCCTGCTGTCTACGAACTGCGGGCGCAGGTCTACCAGGCCGCCGGCCTGTTGGACGAGGCGATCCACGACCTGGCGCGCGCCGCCCACCTCCATGCCGCCTACCCGGACTCGGATCTGCTGCCGGCGGCCGCATGATGATCACCGATCTGCCCTTCCTCGGTGTCGGGCTGAACTACGGACCGCCGATGCACGACCAGTACCTCGCCCACCACGACGAGATCGACTACCTCGAACTGCCGACCGACGCGTTCCTGCTGCGGATGCAGTGGGACGACGAGGACGGCCGGACGGCCTGGCGGGACCGGGCGGTCGAGATCGCCGGCGCCTTCCCCGTCGTGGCGCACGGCATCCGGATGGGGCTGGCCGACGCCGCGCCGTACCGGACGTCCTACCTCGACCGACTCGAGCCGTTCCTGGACCTGATCGACCCGGTGTGGTTCAGCGACCACCTCGACCAGGGGTCGGTGCCGGACGGAGCGCAGCGCACCGAGCTGATGCACGGCATTCCGATCGCCTTCACGGCAGAACAGGCGCAGGCTGTCCGCCGCAACATGCAGACCGTCACCGACCGGGTCCGGCGGCCGCTGCTCGTCGAGAACACCTGGTATGACTACATGATCAAGATCCCGGGTGCGATGGACGAACCCGAGTTCGTCCGGCAGGTGCTCGACGGCACCGACCACGGCCTGCTGCTCGACCTCACCAACACCTGGATCAACGCCCAGAACTACGGCTTCGACGTCGATGCGTGGCTGGCCGCCGCACCACTGGACCGGGTCGTCGAACTGCATGTCGCCGGCGGCGAGCTGCGCACCCGGGGCCCGAAAGCGGGCACTTGGCACGACAGCCACAGCCGTCCCGTTCCCGAGCAGGTGTGGGCGCTGGTTGCGGATGTCGTCGCCGCCGCACCGGTTCGCGCGATCACCCTCGAATGGTCCAACGACGTGCCGCCGATGCCCGAGCTGCTGGACCACCTCCGCCGGGCCCGACAGCTTCTGCACGCCTCGCCTTTTTACCAGAACAAACGCGTCACCGCCCCGGAAGGAATATCGCATGTCACTCCAGGCAATGCAGTTCGTCATCGGTAAGGCGGCCACAGACCAGGCTTTCCGGCAGCGACTGAAGGCCGATCCACTGGAAATGGTCGTGCACATCTCCGCGCGTTATGCCTACGAGTTCACGCCGGAGGAAGTGCAGGCGCTCGCGGCGATGGACTGGGACGGCCTTGACGGCGTCGCGCAGGACCTGGACGAGCGGATCTCGCGCGTCCGGCTGGGCCGGAGCAGTTCACTGACGAACCCGACCTGCTCCTGCACGCCCGAGTCGGGCAGCAACCCGGACAAGTGAGCCGGCCGAGTCGGCCGTTCCTGCTCCACTTCGCCGAAGCCGAAGCCGAAGCAGCACCGTCGCCGGCACCGTCGCCGGCTCGGGCGACGGTGGACGTGCGGGACCTGGTCGCCA
Source organism: Frankia sp. Mgl5 (assembly GCF_023242985.1). NCBI lineage: Bacteria > Bacillati > Actinomycetota > Actinomycetes > Frankiales > Frankiaceae > Frankia > Frankia sp. Mgl5. The sequence goes on from NZ_JALKFY010000650.1 coordinate 5,711, forward strand.
GGCTGATGCCGGCGCTGGCTGGCCGGATAGCGGCGGAACCGGAGCCGGTCGTGCTGCTGCTGGCCTATTCGCGCAACCCGGACACGGTGCTGCTCGAGCGGGCCCTGCTCGCCCGAGGTGTGCCGTGCCGGCTGCTCGGGGCGGACGACTTCCCCACCGACGTCACGGTGACCTGGCGCGGCGACGGGAAGCGGACGGGCGGCGAGGTGTTCGGCCTCGACTCGGCGCAGGTCCGGAGCGTGTGGTTCGGGCTCGCCGGGCCGACCGGCGTACCGGCCCGGCGCCTGCCACCGTTCGAAACGGGCGAATGGGCCGACGCGCTCGCCGGCTGGTGGCGGAGCTGCCCGGCGCCGTTCGTCAACGACCCGGACGCCGGCAGCCGGGCCGGCAACAAGATCACATCATTGGAGCACGCCGCGGAGGAGGGCCTCACGGTGCCGGACACCCTGGTCACCAACGACCCGGACCAGGCCTTGGCGTTCTGCCACGCCTACGGCAGCGCCGGGGTGATAGCCAAGTCGCTGAACAGCCACTACGTCGAGCTGGACGGGCGGCGCCACAGCCTGTTCACCCGCGTCCTGAGCGCCGCCGACCTCGCCCTGCTGCCGGCGACGCTGGCCGCCGCGCCCTGCGTGTTCCAGCCGCTGCTCGACAGCCGGCTCGAACTGCGGGTGACGGTCGTCGACGAGCAGGTCTTCGCCGCCTCGACCGCTACCGCCGACCTCGCGGCGGCGGGGCTGGCGGGCAGCGGTGACGTGCGGCGGGTGCGGCGCGCCGTGCCGATGACGGCGCACTGTCTCGACGACGACGTTGCTCACCGCTGCGTGCGGCTGGTCGCCGGCCTCGGCCTGCGCTACGCGGCGCTCGACCTGGTCGTGACACCGGACGGCGACCACGTGTTCCTGGACCTCAACCCGCGAGGCGGCTGGTGGTTCGCCGAGCAGCGAGCCGGCCTGCCGATCAGTCACGCGGTCGCGGGGTTGCTGTCATGACGGTCAGCACGCAGGCCCAGCAGCGGCAGGCCGCGCCGGCACCCGCGGCCACGGAGACAGCGACTGTCACGGTCTGGGACCGGCTTGCCGACGCCGCCAACCCGGCCCACTACCGGCCGAAGCGGCAGGACGGGCTGATCTGGCGCGAGCTGCGATCCGCGCGGGGCGAGGAGTACGTCATCGTCCAGAACCCCGACGCCGCGACGTACCGCAAGATCACGATGGCCGAGTTCTACCTGTTCGAGCTGATGGACGGCAGCCGCAGCGTCCAGGACCTGGTCGTCGCCTACATGATGAAGTACCACCGGTTCGCCCTGCCGCTGGTCCTTCGCCTCGTGCGCAACCTGAAGGTCGGGCAGATGCTGACCGACCCGCCCCGGTTCGTGTTCGGGCCGTTGGGTGAACAGCTGCGCCGCCGGCCGGTGAGCTCGTTCGCCACCGGGTTCGCGAAGTCCTTCGTCCGGCGCGAGTTTCCGCTGCACGGGCTCGACGGCCTGGTCGGCCGCGCCTACGACCGGGGCGTGTGGGTGCTTTTCACCCGGCCGGCGAAGATCGTCATGTTCGCGGTGGCGGTGCTCGGCGTGCCGCTGCTGGCCTGGTCGCTGTCGTCGTCGGCGTCGGGGCTGGCCGACCAGTCCCTCGTCGTCACAGTTCCGACGTTCTACGGCTGCCTGATAGTCGTCGCCGTGCTGCACGAACTGGCGCACGCCTTCGCGGCCAAGTCCTACGGCCGGGTGGTTCGGCGCGGCGGACTATCGATCTTCTACGGCTCGCCTGGGATGTTCGTCGACACCCAGGACATGTGGATGGAGCCGCGCGGGCCGCGGATGGTCTCGGCCTGGGCCGGGCCGTTCTCCGGGTTCGTGCTCGCCGGGCTCTCCGGCATCGTCCTGGTGGCCACGCCGGACGCGCCGTGGGCGGCAGTGGTGGCGATCTTCGGCACCGCCGCCCTGGCCGTGAACCTGGCCCAGCTCACGCCGCTCATCCAGCTCGACGGCTACTACATGCTGATGGACTGGCTGGAACTGCCGAACCTGCGGGCCAGGGCGCTGGGGTTCCTACGGGGCGAGCTCGCCGGCAAGGTCCGTCGCCGGGAGCGGTTCGACCGCACCGAACGCGTGTTGACGATCTTCGGACTGGCCGCCGCGGCGTACACCGGCTACGTGCTCGTCCTGGCAGCCGGGTTCGCCTGGGTCCGGGCGAAGACGATGGTGAGCGACGCGGTCGCCGTGCCGAGCCTTGGCCGGGTCCTTGCCGCCACGGTGGTTCTGCTCCTGACCCTTCCGCTGCTGTACACGCTCGGGCAGCGGCTGTGGCGGGGTGGCTCGTCGCTGGTGGTGGCGAGCCGGCGGCTGCGCCGGCTGGCCGCGGAGCGTCGCTACCGGGAGCGGGTCGCGGTGCTCGCGAACGTACCGCCGGTCGCCGACCTGGGGAAGGCGTACATCCAGTGGATGGCGCGGCGGACCACCGAGAAGGTGTTCCGGGCCGGCACCACGGTGGTCGCGCCCGACGAGGTCACCGAGGTCTTCTGCCTGGTGCTGTCCGGCGAGGCCGAGGTCGTCGAATCGGGTGCGAATGCCGGGACGGGGCCGGGCGCGGGAAGTGCACTGCGCACGCTCGGCCCTGGCGACTACTTCCCGCCGCCCGGATTGCCAAGGTCGCCCTTGACCGTGCGGGCGCTCACCGACGTGCACGTGTTGCGGCTGGCCGGCGCCGATTTCTCCGACCGCCTCGCTCCGTTGCTGGCCCGACGGGCCGAGAACGACACACGGGCCGACGAACGGGCGGAACTCGAGGGGTTCGCACTGTTCGACGGCCTCCGCACCCGTGACAAGGACACGCTGCTCGCCCACCTGCGGGCACGGAGCTGCGGGGACGGCGAGGTCGTCGTCGCCGAAGGCGACCCCGGTTCGGCCTTCTACCTGGTTCGTAGCGGGGCCGTCACGCTGGCCCAGACCTGCGTCGACGGGCCGCCGCGAACCCTGGGCGCCGGGGACTTCTTCGGCGAGAGCGCACTGCTGCACGACGAGCCCCACGCCGCGACGGCCACGTCGGTCGGCGAGACCAGGCTGTGGGAGCTGGACCGGACGACGTTCGACGACGTGGTGTGCCGCTATTTCGGGCTGTCCGACGCCGTACGCGAATCCGCCGAAGCGGGCGAAGCGGCGCGGGCCGCGGAGGCGCTGGCGGGCACGGTGGCCGGCCGCTGGCTTGAGATCGAGGTCGGCGACCCGGCCCCCGAGTTCACCCTCGACACCGCCAGCGGGCCGTCGCCGGTGTCGTTGTCGGACTACCGGGGCCAGGTGGTGATGCTCTGGTTCTCCCGCGGCTACAACTGCCCGTTCTGCCGGGAGTACATGGCCCGGTTGGCACCGGCGGTCGGCGATTTCGAGCGGGCCGGCGTGCAGATCCTGCAGCTGGCGCCCAACCTCGTCGACTCCGCCCGCGAGTTCTGGCGCGGCAAGGACCTGCCGTTCCCGTTCCTGTGCGACCCGGAGAAATCCGCCTACCGGCTGTGCGGCCTGCAGGACATCGGCGCCGGCGAAGCGCAGCGCAACTCGGTGCGGGGCTTCACTCGGGCGTTCACCACCGGCCAGGGCCGTACGACGATGCACGCGCTCTGGCTTGACGTGGTGAACCCGTCGATCGGCGAACGGCTCGGCCACCACACGATGACGGCGATGCAGCAGGGCGTCTTCCTGGTCGGCCCGGACGGCGTGCTGCGCCGCAAATACGTCTTCGGCCCACTCGACGAACCGCCGTCGAACACCGAACTCCTCGAAGCGGCCGCCGAACTGGGATCGATCGAGCTGGCGACAACACAACTGGAGGCGGGTTCGTGAACTGTTGGGTGTGCAATCTTCCTGGGCACGCGGTCTGCCGATTCTGCGGCCGATGCGTCTGCAAGGACCACGCGAAAACGATGCCGTTCCTGCTCGAGGCCTTCGCCACCAGCCGTGGTCTGGAAGGGTTGGCGGTCGACGAGGCGATCTCGTGCGGCGTCTGCCGGCCGGCGCCTGAGCCGATCAAACTCGACTTTCTGGACCCCGGAGCGCCCGCGCCGCTGTCGCACGAGCCGACCCGATGACAGACATCTCGTCGAAACCTCGTACCGAGGCCGACCACGACTCCGCCGCGGTCGCCACAGCGGCCGACTTCCCGATTCCCCGGCCGCTGCTCATCATGACCAGTATCGAGTTCGTCGTGCTGTTCTTCACCGGAACCGGCCTGGCGTTTCAGTACAAGCTCACGGCGAGGTTGTGGCCGTGGGACGACCTCACGCTGTTCAACAGCCGGTTCCTCGGCGCCATCTACCTGACATCGCTCGTCGCCGTCGCCTGCCTGCTCGCCACCAGGCGCTGGTCGCCGGCTCGGGTCGTCGCCCCGATGATCGGCGTCTTCACGCTGTGCGTGATCGTCGTGTCGACTGCCTACCCGTCGAGGTTCGCCTTCTCGGACCGGCCGCTGCCGGTGATCGGCTGGTTCGTCCTCTACGTGGCGCTGCCCGTCTGCGCTTTCTGGTACACGTGGCGGCTGCGTGGGCGCGCCCGGGCGGCCGGCGTCGCGACTCCGGTGGCGTGGCGCTACTGGCTTCGGCTGTTCGCCGTCCTGATGACCGGGCAGGCCGTCGGTCTGTTGGCGGCGCCCGAGCAGGTCACCGAGTTCTGGCCGTGGACTGTCGACGCGTTCCACGGCCAGCTCTACGCGGCGACGTTCCTGGCCGGCGGCGTGGGCGCGTGGCTCGTCTCGGTCCGGGCGACACGCGCCGAACTTCTCACCGTGGGGTTGACGCAGGCGTCGTTCGGCCTGTTCGCGATCGGCGGCGCCGCACTGGTCGACCTCGACACCGGTGTCGTCGAGTGGTCCGACCCCGGCACCACCGCCTGGCTCGCGATGATGTCATTCTGCGCCGCGAGCGGCTCCGCCGTCATAGCCCGTTCACTGCGACAGACGGTCAGCTCCGACACGGAATCCTGCTGATCGTCAGGTCAGGTCAGGTACAGGTCCGTAGGCACTGACGGTTTCGGTCAGGACGGTCTCGAGGGGGGTCGGGGCGAGGCGGAACGTCTGCTCGGTGAGGGTGGAGTCGAGCAGGTCGGGCTGTTCCAGGGAGTACATCATCTCGATGACTTCCCGCATGATCGGGTTCACGGCTCCGGTCGCGGCGAGCTGATCAGCGGACATCGCCGTCAGGATGGGTGCGGGCGCCCCGGCGACGGTCGCGAGCCGCGTGGTCAGCTCCCGCACGGACAGGGCCGCGGTGGAGGGCACGTGCCACGCCCGTCCCCACGGAAGGTCGTCGCCGGAGAGGGCCACGGCGGCCAGGGTTCGGGCGGCGTCCCCGACGTAGGACCAGGTTTTCGGGGCGTCCAGGTCGCCGGGGAAGGCTGCCGGCTCGCCGCGCAGGACGAGGGGCGCCACCGTGAAGTTGTACAGCGAACCGGCCCCGGCGCCCAGAAACGCCGAGGCCCGGACCTCGGTCACGCGGGCTCGACCCGCGCGGTGCGCCTCGAGGGCATCGGTCCACATCCGGGCCCGTACCTGGCCCTTGACGGATACCGGTGCCATCGGTAGATCTTCGGTGAAGCGGCCGTTGACGATGCCGTAGCCGTAGGTGTTGCCCATCATCACGTAGCTGGCGCCGGTGCGTTCAGCCGCGTCCAGCAGCGCCGCCGCGAGCGGCGGGAACTCGTCCGGCCACCGGTCGTACGGCGGCATCGCGGTGTTGATCAGCGTCGTCGCGCCCTCGGCGAGTCGGGTCAGCGCGTCGGCGTCGGTCGCGTCGGCGGCGATCCGCTCGATCAGCGGGTGCTCGGGTCCGCCCCCGCGCCGGCTGACCAGTCGGACGCGTTCCCCCTGCCGGGACAGCAGCTCAGCGGTGGGGGCTCCGGTGCCACCGGCACCGGTGATCACGTGCAGCGCCATGGTGTTCGTCTTCCGCTCGGCGGGCCCGCGCGGGTTCGCGGGTACCTGCCTCACCCTGCTGCCTGCCAGAAACATACGGTAGTGGCCTGAACGCCACGTAGCCCAAGGATCAGGCCATGCTTCGGATCGTCGTCGTCGCCGTCCCGCCAGTCACCACCCTTGATCTGTCCATCCCGGCGGCGGTGTTCCCGGCCGCGGTGGTCGACGGCCAGCCGGGCTATGAAGTCATGATCTGCACACCCGAGCCCGGGATCGTGCCTGGGTACACCGGGCCCAGCGTTGTGGTGGACCGGGGCCTCGACGTGATCGACAGCGCCGACACCGTGATCGTCACGGGAACCGGAGCTCGCGCCCACGCCGGCCAACGAGTCCTGGACGCGCTACGGCGGGCCGCTGACGACGGCCGTCGCATCGCCTCGATCTGCACGGGCGCCTTCGTGCTGGCCCAGGCCGGGCTGCTCGACGGCCGCCCGGCCACCACGTACTGGCAGTACTCCGACGAGATGCGCCGCCGCTTCCCAGCCGTCGACCTGCGGCCCGACGTCCTGTACGTCGACGACGGGACGATCCTGACCTCCGCCGGACTGGCCGCCGGTCTCGACCTGTGCATTCACATGATCCGGCGCGACTACGGGGCGGTGGTCGCCAACGCCGTCGCCCGAGCCGCGGTCATCGCGCCGGTCCGTCCCGGCGGCCAGGCCCAGTTCATCGAGACGCCGCTGCCACCGGAAAACGGGACGTCGCTGGCCGAGACCCGCGCCTGGGCGTCGGACCACCTCACCGAACCGCTGACCCTCGGCCGCCTCGCCGCCCACGCCCACACCAGTACCCGAACGCTCACCCGCCGGTTCCGGGAGGAGACTGGTCTGAGCCCCTTGCAATGGTTGCTGCACCAGCGGATCGACCGGGCCCGTGAACTCCTCGAGGCGACGGATCTGCCGATCGCCGTCGTCGCCCGGCAAAGTGGGCTGGGAACCCCCGAGTCGCTGCGCCTCCACCTCCTGCGCCGCAACGGGCTCACCCCCAGCGCCTACCGCAACGCATTCACCCGCGTCGGACCAACCCCGACCTGACCCGCCGCAAAAGCGGACGGTCGCCAAACAGGCGAACTCCCGAGTGACACTGCGACGCCGTCGGGGCAGGACGTACAGGAGCACCGGGACCAGAGAGGTACGAGTGTTGTTACCAGGCGTCGTCAGTGCGGGTGGCGTCTCGGTTCTCCGGCTCGGAGGGTCCTTCGTCTCCTGAGGCCGTTGGATGCTGGCGTTGAGGCGGGTCAGGGAACGGACGAGGTCTCCGACCTGTTCACCCTCACCATCTCCGCCTCAGGAGCCGTCCCCCGCGAACTCCTACCTGCTCTCGCCGAGGAACTCGCCGCAGCCAACGGGTCCACGGTGACCTCGACCGGCCGACGCCCGTCTGCCCACTCTACGATCAGCAGCCACCCAGAAACCAGACAGCTCGGTCCGATTATTGGCGGGGCACCGCACGCCACCCGGCGGACGGTTGGGCAGACACCTGCCGGTCGCCAGACCGTCCACTCCAGCGGGGCCCCTCACCTGGGAGGACTCGAAACCACCGACAGTAGGCGCACCTGCCGGCGGTTGACCGAAACTATACGACATCGTAGCGTTCTGTCTCGTCGGTCCACGCCGTCGCAGTACCCTGGAGGCAGTCTGATGGCGCATTTCACCAAGCCCGTCGAGGGCAGCTGGACAGAACACTTCCCCACCCTCGGAACCGACTTCGTCTCGTTCGAGGACTCGATCTCACCGGAGCACTACGAGCTGGAACGCAAGGCGATCTTCGAGCGGAGCTGGCTCAACGTCGGCCGCGTGGAGCAGATCCCGAAGCGGGGAAACTACTTCACCAAGGAGATCCAAGCCGCCCGCGCCTCGATCATCGTCGTCCGCGACAACGAGGACCAGATCCGCGCCTTCCACAACGTCTGCCGCCACCGCGGCAACAAGCTGGTGTGGAACGACTTCCCGCACGAGGAGGTCGCGGGCACCGCGCGCCAGTTCCAGTGCAAGTACCACGCCTGGCGCTACGGGCTCGACGGCACCTGCACCTTCGTCCAGCAGGAGACGGAGTTCTTCGACCTCGACAAGTCGAAGCTCGGTCTCGCGGCGGTGCGCTGCGAGGTGTGGCAGGGCTTCATCTTCATCAACCTCGGCAACGAGGACACCACCCCGGTGCGCGAGTACCTCGGGCGGTTCGCGAAGGGCATGGAGGGCTACCCGTTCGACCAGATGACCGAGGTCTACCAGTACCGGGCGCACGTCAAGAGCAACTGGAAGCTCTACATCGACGCGTTCGCCGAGTTCTACCACGCGCCCGTCCTGCACGCGAAGCAGTACGTCGGCACCGAGTCCCGCAAGCTCATAGGCTACGGCTACGAGGGACTGCACTACGACCTCGATGGCCGACACTCGATGCAGTCCGCGTGGGGCGGCATGTCGCCGCCCAAGGACCTCTCCATGGTGAAGCCGATCGAGCGGATTCTGCGCAGCGGCAACTTCGGGCCATGGGACCGTCCCGACATCACGGGTCTCGACCCGCTACCCGGGGGCGTCAACCCGTCGGGCCACCGGGCATGGGGCAACGACTCGTACCTGTTCTTCCCGAACTTCATGATCCTGATCTGGGCGCCGGGTTGGTATCTCACATACCACTACTGGCCGACCGCGTACAACGAGCACATCTTCGAGGGAACGCTGTACTTCGCCCCGCCGAAGAACGCGGCGGAGCGCCTGCGGCACGAACTGGCCGCGGTCACCTTCAAGGAGTTCGCGCTGCAGGACTGCAACACCCTCGAGGCGACGCAGACCATGCTCGAGTCCCGCGCGGTCCGGGATTTCCCGCTCAACGACCAGGAGATCCTCATCCGTCATCTCCACAAGTCCGCGAACGACGTCGTCGCCGCCTATCAGGCCGCCACGAAGTGACCCCGGCCGGGAGGCGCCCCGTTGCGGGGCGCCTCCAGCCCGATAGTTAATCCACAAAAGGAGAGATCAACCAGTCGGTCACGCAGACGGTTCTCGGCCGGGTACAGGACGAGGCGATAAAAATCGCCATCAGTTCAGGACGTCCAACATCTACACTGGTCATTCCGGTAGCGGGGGACCAACAGCATAGACGAATCAGTCCGCCGACCACGCGGAATGGATTCCTGCTCGGTGACGATCAAGTGGGCCTCGTCGGTGGCGGCGGAGGAGACACTCCCGTCAGACCTAAATCCGCCAGTAGCTGGTGATGTTGAGGGTTTGTAGATCGCTGGAACGTGAGCGGGTGCCTGCCGTGCAGGGAGAATCGGGGTTACCACACCAACCGATGGCTTCCTGACGAGAGG
>NZ_JALKFY010000651.1:0-14917 GCF_023242985.1 Frankia sp. Mgl5
CCGACCAGGAGGATCACGAGTAGTTGCGCTGGGCCAGGTGGACGTAGTCGAACTGCAGCGGCTCCCGGTGCAGCACCGGGGCCCCGCCGGTGTACTCCCACGCCGCCGCGTAGGCGAAGCGCTCGTCGTCGCGCAGCGCCTCGCCGTCCGGGGTCTGGCTCTCCTCGCGGAAGTGGCCGCCGCAGGACTCGGCGCGGTGCAGGGCGTCGATGCACAGCAGCTCGCCGAACTCGAGGAAGTCCGCGATCCGGTTCGCCTTCTCCAGCGACTGGTTCAGCTCACCGGAGTCGCCCGGCACCTTCACCCGCCGCCAGAACTCCTCGCGCAGCTCCGGGATGCGGGCGAGCGCCTTGCGCAGGCCCGCCTCGGTGCGGCCCATGCCGCACTCGTCCCAGATGAGCTCGCCGAGCTCGCGGTGGAACGAGTCGGGCGTGCGGTCGCCGTTGATCTCCAGCAGCCGGCCGAGCCGGCCGGTGACCTCGCCGACCACGGACGTCACCGTCGGGTCGTCCAGGCTGACCGAGCCCAGCTTGGTGCTGGCGATGTAGTTGCCGATCATGGGCGGCAGGACGAAGTAGCCGTCGGCCAGGCCCTGCATGAGGGCGCTGGCGCCGAGGCGGTTCGCGCCGTGGTCGGAGAAGTTGGCCTCACCGATCACGAACATCCCGGGGATGGAGCTCTGCAGGTCGTAGTCGACCCACAGCCCGCCCATCGTGTAGTGGACGGCCGGGTAGATCCGCATCGGGACCTTGTACGGGTCCTCGCCGGTGATCCGCTCGTACATCTCGAACAGGTTGCCGTACTTCTCGCGGACCTTGTCCTCGCCCATGCGCTTGATGGCGTCGGCGAAGTCGAGGTAAACACCGAGCCCACCCGGGCCGACGCCGCGGCCGTCGTCGCACTGGTACTTCGCCGCGCGCGACGCGATGTCACGCGGAACCAGGTTGCCGAAGGCCGGGTAGATCCGCTCCAGGTAGTAGTCGCGCTCGGCCTCGGGGATCTGGTCCGGCGAGCGGGTGTCGCCCTTCTGCTTGGGCACCCAGATGCGGCCGTCGTTGCGCAGCGACTCGCTCATCAGCGTGAGCTTGCCCTGGTACTCCCCGGAACGGGGGATACAGGTCGGGTGGATCTGCGTGTAGCAGGGGTTGGCGAACAGCGCCCCGCGCCGGTGGGCCCGCCACGTCGCCGTGGTGTTGGAGCCCTTGGCGTTGGTGGAGAGGAAGAAGACGTTGCCGTAGCCGCCGGTGGCGAGCACGACCGCGTCCGCCAGGTACGGAGTGATCTTGCCGGTGACCAGGTCGCGGGCGACGATGCCGCGGGCCCTGCCGTCGATGACGATCAGGTCGAGCATCTCGGTGCGGGGGTGGATCTCCACACCGCCGGCGTCGATCTGGCGGGACAGCGCCTGGTAGGCGCCGATCAGCAGCTGCTGGCCCGTCTGGCCCCGCGCGTAGAAGGTGCGCTGGACCTGCACGCCGCCGAAGGAGCGGGTGTCGAGCAGGCCGGAGTACTCGCGGGCGAACGGCACGCCCTGCGCGACGCACTGGTCGATGATCTGCGTCGAGATCTGGGCGAGCCGGTAGACGTTGGACTCGCGGGCGCGGAAGTCGCCGCCCTTGACCGTGTCGTAGAACAGCCGGTAGACGGAGTCGCCGTCGTTGCGGTAGTTCTTCGCCGCGTTGATGCCGCCCTGCGCGGCGATCGAGTGCGCGCGCCGGGGCGAGTCCTGGAAGCAGAACTGGATGACCTTGTAACCCTGCTCGGCCAGGGTCGCGCCGGCCGCGCCGCCGGCGAGGCCGGTACCGACCACGATCACGGTGTGGCGGCGGCGGTTGGCGGGGTTGACCAGCTTGGCGGCGAACTTGCGCCGGTCCCAGCGGGTTTCGATCGGGCCGTCCGGCGCGGCGGTGTCGACGATGTCGTCGCCCACCGTCCAGTAGGAGCCTCCGCCAGAGCCGAGGGAGGTCGTCTCGGGCATCTCAGTCCACCAATCCGGCCAGCACGGCGATGGGAACGACCATGAAACCCGCCGAGAGGAGGACCGCCAGCACGGTCGCGACGGCCTTCAGGTTCTTTTCCCGGGCCGCACTGTGCACGCCGAGGGTACGAGCAGCGCTCCAGAATCCGTGATGGATGTGGAGACCGAGCGCTAGCATGGCGATGATGTAGAAAAGTGTGACCCACCACACGGAGAAGCTGGACACCACGTTGTCGTAGGCGGCGCCCTCGACCCCGTTGCGGTTGAGCGTCAGGGCCGTGAAATCGAGGAGGTGGTAAATGATGAACAGGCCGATGATGATGCCGCCGTAGCGCATCGTGTTCACGGCGTAGCTCGCCTCGAGCCGCTGCCGGTGCGAGTACTTCTGCGGCCGGGCCCTGAGGTCGCGCCGGCTGAGCTGGTACGCCGACGCGGCATGCAGAACCACCGCCACGAGCAGCAGGGCTCGCATGATCCAGAGGAACCAGGCTCCGTGGAGCGCCGGCACTCCGATCGAGCGCAGCCAGTGCGCGTACTCGTCGAAGCTCTCGCGGCCGAAGAAGATCTTCAGGTTCCCGAGCATGTGGGCGAGGAGATAGAGGAGCATCACCGCCCCGGTGACGGCCATCACAGCCTTCTTGCCGATGGTGGACCGCCAGAAGATGCCTACGGGGGACGTAGGCCGCGCGTCGTTCGTTACAGCCACGTTGGGAAACCCTAAGGACAAGTCTCCGAGTGGTCCAAGACATGATGGGCCTGATCTCGATAGGCAGTAACTATCGTCGGTTACCCTAAGGTGTGCAGCTTCATCAGCTTGCGTATTTCGTGGCCGTGGCCGAGACCAGGCACTTCACCCGTGCGGCCGAGCGTGAGCACGTAGCGCAGCCGTCCCTCTCGCAACAGATCCGTGCCCTGGAACAGGAGCTGGGTAGTCCCCTGTTCAACCGAATGCGGGGGAACATCACACTCACTCCGGCAGGGGAGACACTGCTCCCGCTGGCACGAAGGATCCTCGCCGACACCGAGACGGCCCGCCGTCAGGTGCAGGAGCTGCTCGACCTGCGGCACGGCACCGTGCGGCTGGGCGCGACGCCGAGCCTGTGCACCGGGTTCCTGCCCGAGGTGCTGCACGCCTTCCACCTCGACTACCCGGGTATCCGGCTGCTCGTCGAGGAGGGCGGCTCGCGCGATCTCATCCGCGACCTGGCGCAGGGCCACCTCGACCTGGCGCTCATCATCCTTCCGCTGCACAGCTCGGACCCGGCGCTGTCGACCACGCCGCTGCTGCGCGAGGACCTGGTCGTCGTCACGTCCGAGAACTCCCCGCCGCCGGCGCGGGACGGCCACCTCCAGGTGTCCGACCTGCGCCACCGCCCGCTGGTGATGTTCCGCCGGGGCTACGACCTCCGGGAGTTCACCGTGAGCGCCTGCCGGATCGCCGGCTTCGAACCGACCTTCGCGATCGAGGGCGGGGAGATGGACGCGGTGGTCGGCTTCGTCGAGGCCGGGCTGGGCGCCGCGGTGATCCCGAGCATGGTCGCCCGGCGTCAGCGGCTGCGTACCACCGCCTTCGCCCCGCCCGGTCTGCACCGGACGATCGGGCTGGCCCACCGCCGTGACGTCGAGCCGCCCCGCGCGGCGCAGGAACTGCGGCGCAGCCTGCGGGCCTACCTGAAGAGCACGGCTGAGGCCGGAACGCTCCCGCCGGGCACGGATCTCCTGCCCGGATGACCCGCCTCTCCCGGTTCGGATGACGTACGTCTCCGGGCTGGATGACACGCGTCCGCCGGCCTGGACGGCACACGCTCTGCGCGGCCATATCTGTCACGGAGAGCATTGCCCTCGCGAATGTGATGTACATCACGTTTGTTAATGTGTATTTCCTGGTTAGCGTTGGCCTCTGAGCACTCCGTAATGTCCCAACCAGCTGTTCGAAGCAATTCGGAGCCGGGTTCGGAGATTGGGGTGATGGTGTCGGGTGACCGGCGCCGAAGTTGTTGCGGTGCAGGCGATTCCGTTGACGGGTCCCGGTGCCGGGAACGGGGGGTCGGTGCTGTGGTGGACCATGTTCGCCAAGCCGTTTCTCGATCTTTCCTGCCGGCTGGAAGTCGGCCGGTGGTGCATTGGCGCCACGGTGGGCCTGAGGCTGCCCCCGCTCCCCGCCCGCGGGTCCCCACGCATCTGACCAGCACACGTTCCCGGATCTTCGTGGGCGTCCCGCTCTGGGAGGGGGCGCGGGATCTTGGCCGAGCTCGGTGACCGGGCGGGGCGCATGGGCCAGTGGGGCGAGATGCGCAGACGGGCCGAGAACACCTGGTTCGAGCGGTCGAAAGTAGCTGCGACTGAGCAGCAGGAGAACTCGTCGGAGCGTTCGGAGCCCGGCGTTCCGGATACTCAGGAAATACGTGCGGGAGGCAATATGAACAGCGTCGACATCGCTCTCAAGGAAGCGATGGAGATCGATGGTGCGACCGGGGTCGCGCTGGTCGACTTCACCAGCGGGATGACGCTCGGCACGCTGGGAAGCAGCCACACCCTGGACCTGGAGGTGGCAGCGGCCGGTAACACCGAGGTGATCCGGGCGAAGATCCGCACCATGGACAGCCTGGGTCTGGCGGACTCCATCGAGGACATCCTCATCACCCTGGGCCGCCAGTACCACCTGATCCGCCTGCTGCAGAGCCACTCCGGGCGGGGGCTGTTCCTCTACCTGGTGCTCGACAAGTCGCGAGCGAACCTCGCGCTGTCCCGGCACCGCCTGCGCACCATCGAGGCACAGCTCGACCTCTGAGTCACGCCACCGGGCCCCCGGGGCCGCCGATCCGGCGGTATCCCCGGGGGGACGGCCGCTTCAGGCGGGGAAGATGGAGGGCGTGACGACCACGCCGACGCTGCGGATCACCGGCCACGTCCTGGTGGGCCCCGACGACGTCCGGGATGAGGCCTGGGTGGTCGACGGGCGGGTGAGCTTCTCCGCCCCGACCGGGGCCGCCGCGCGCGACGTGCGCACCGTGTCAGGGTGGGCGATCCCCGGCCTCGTCGACGCGCACTGCCACGTGGGCCTCGTCGCGACCGGGGCCACCGACGCCGCGACCGCCGAAGACCAGATCCGCACCGACCGGGACACCGGCGCCCTCCTGCTGCGCGACGCGGGATCGCCGTCCGACACCCGCTGGATCGACGACCGCCCGGACCTACCGCGGCTGATCCGCGCCGGCCGGCACATCGCGCGGCCCAGGCGCTACCTGCGCGGCTACGCGGCCGAAGTGGACCCGGGCGACCTCGTCGCCGAGGTCATCGAGCAGGCCGGCCGCGGCGACGGCTGGGTCAAACTCGTCGGTGACTGGATCGACCGCTCCGTGGGCGACCTCGCCCCCTGCTGGCCGCCGGACGCGGCCCGCGCCGCGATCGACGCCGCACACGCCCACGGCGCACGGGTGACGGCACACTGTTTCGCCGAGAACTCCCTCACCGACCTGGCCCGGGCCGGCATCGACTGCGTCGAACACGCCACCGGGCTCACCGCCGACACCATCACGCTGTTCGCCGAGCGCGGCGTCGCGATCGTCCCGACCCTGGTGAACATCGCGACCTTCGAAGGGATCGCCGCCGGCGCCGAGGCGAGGTTCCCCACCTACGCCCGCCACATGCGCGACCTGCACGCCCGCCGGTACGACACCGTGGCCGCCGCGCACGAGGCCGGTATTCCGATCTACGTCGGCACGGACGCCGGCGGCTCCCTCCCGCACGGCCTGGTGGCGGACGAGGTGGCCGAGCTCGTCGCCGCCGGGCTCCCACCGCGGGCGGCCCTCGGCGCCGCCTGCTGGGACGCCCGCCGTTGGCTCGGCCGACCCGGCCTGGAGGAGGCCGCGCCCGCCGACCTCGTGGTCTACCCCGAGGACCCGACCGCGGACGTCCGCGTACTGCGCGCCCCCGACCTCATCGTCCTGCGCGGCCGCGCGATCTAGACGTCCCTTCGGGCCGTGGGCCCGGCGGAACCTCTCCGCGTGCCGCTCGTTCCACGTGTGGTGGGGCGGCGCCGTACCGATGCGCCGTACTACCGACGCACCTGTGTCGCTGCGCCTGTGTCGATGGGCGGAGCCCGGTGGCTGGCGGGAGAGAGGCGGAGGGCCGGATGACGGAGCTGGTGTCCGGCGCGAACCTGACCCTGCCCGGCCCCGTGGTCGCGCTGTCACTCCCCGGTCCCTTCGATGTGACCGCTCTGGTCCTCGGGCCGGACGGCCGAGTCTCCGGCGACCGGGACATGATCTTCTACAACCAGCCGACCGGTCCCGGGGTCACCCTGCGCGTCACCGCGGGCGTGCCTTCCGTCGAGCTCGACCTGGATGGCCTGCGCCCCGGCGGTGAGCGGGTCGTCCTGGTCGCGAGCCCCGCCGACGGCGCCACCCCCTTCGGTCGGCTGCCACCACCGCTGGCCACCCTGCGTGCCGCCGGCCGCACGATCGCGACGCTGCACCCACCCCGCCTCGGGACGCAGACGGCGCTACAGCTCGCCGAGCTCTACCGGCGGGACAGGCACTGGAAGATCCGCGCGCTCGGCCTGGGCTACGCGGACGGACTGGCCGGGCTCGCCCGCGACTTCGGCGTCGATGTCAGCGCTGATGGCGGCGTCGACGCCGGGCCGGCCGGGGGAGTCTCCCGCGCGCCGGGCGGTGGGGACCTCGCCGAGGTCGTGGCGCTGACGAACGTCGAACGAGCCCGGGGCGGCCTGGTCGCCCTGGTCACCGAGCCGCGGCTGGCCGCGGCGGCGCACCGGCACAGCGCCGACATGGCGACCCGGGGATTCTTCGCCCACGACACCCCGGACGGCATCACGGTGGCCGACCGGGTCCTGGCCGCCGGCTACTCCTACGCCGTCGTGGCCGAGAACATCGCGGCCGGCCAGCGCACCGCCGCCGAGGTGGTCGCCGGCTGGATGAACAGCCCGCCGCACCGCGCGAACATCCTGCGCCCCGAGGTCCGCCAGATAGGTGTGGCCCGCTTCGACGGTGGCGAGTACGGCGTCTACTGGACGCAGGTCTTCGGTACCCCCCGCTGACTCCCGCCCCCGGCACTTCGGTGTGCCCCCACGCTGGTGGAATTGCGGTGGCCGTCCATTGCCGGCGGCAGCCGGGTCCAAAGGTGGCGATTCGTCGGCGGCTGGTGTGACGTAGGGTCTCCCGGACGCCGGCCGAGGGCTGAATGCCCTGGTCCAGGCCCCTCGGAGCGGCGCCGGCGGGGTCTGGGGCCGGTGAGTTGTGGCTGGTTTGCTTGTCCGGCGACCATTCACGACCTTACGTTCGCTCCCGTCACCGTGATCAGTATTGTCGCGGTGGTCGTATGGTTCCGCGTATCTTCTCGCGGGCTTCCGGGGGTCCTCCGTGACCATCCCGAGCGCAGGCAGGCACCGGTCATCGGTGCCATGTGAGGTGGGCGGCCGTGGACGACGTCATGGGCTACGCCCTGTTGAGCCTGGGTGCCGGCGCGCTGTACGCGCTCGTCGCCACCGGCGTGGTCGTGATCCAGCGCGGTGCCGGCGTGTTGAACATGGCGCAGGGCGCGCTGCTGGCGTGGGCCGCGTACGCGTTCCACGGGGCGCGCGACGAGTGGGGTCTGCCCGCGGTGCCGGCGGCGGTGCTCGCCGTCGGGTCGACGATGGCGGTCGGCCTGGTGTTCCACCAGCTGGTACTCCGCCCGATGCGCCAGGCCACGGCCGTGCTGCGCCTGATGGCCACGCTCGGCCTGCTGATCGTCATCCAGTCGCTGCTGACCCTGATGTACGGCGGGGATGTCCGGCGTTCGCCCACCGTGCTGCCGACCGGCAAGGTGACCCTGTTCGACACCGCGGTCGGGGTGGACGTCCTGGTGCGGCTCGCCGTGGTGGCTGCCGTCGTGGCGGGGCTGTGGGCGGTGTTCCGGTTCACCACGCTCGGGCTCGCGGCGACCGCGGTGACGGAGAATCCGCAGGCCGCGGCGTCGTTGGGCTGGTCGCCGGACGCGGTGGCGAGCTGGGCGTGGCTGGCCGGGTCGGCGCTGGCGGGGCTGGGCGGTGTGCTGCTCGCGCCGCTGCAGAATCCGTTGTCGGCCGGTGGTCTGATGCTGCTGATCGTCCCGGGGCTGGCGGTGGCGCTGGTCGCCCGGTTCCGGTCGCTGCCGGCGGTGCTGGTGGGGGCGCTGGCGCTGGGCATCGTGGAGCTGGAGACCCAGGTCCACCTGGTCGCGGACCATCCGGCCTGGCGGGGTGTCGACCGTGCCGTCCCGCTCGCGGTGATCGTGTTCTACCTGGCGGTGCGCGGGCGCGGCATTCCCGACCGGGGCCATGTCGCCGAGCGCCACCCGGTGCTGGGCAGCGGCCGGGTGCACTGGCGGGCGCTGGGGATCACGGTCGGCTGCGCGCTTGTCGCCGTGTGGTGGCTGCTGCCGGCGTCCTGGGTGAACGCGCTGAACGCGAACGCCATCTGGGCGACGATCATCCTGTCGGTCGTGGTGCTGGTCGGCTTCACCGGGCAGCTCTCGCTGGCGCAGCTCGCCTTCTCCGGGATCGCGGCACTGATCGCCGGACGGCTGGTCGCCACCCGGGGCTGGCCGCTGGAGGCTGCCCTCGTGGTGGGCGTCGCCGGGACGGCGGTCGTCGGCGTGCTGTTCGCGCTGCCGGCGCTGCGCACCCGGGGTCTGCAACTGGCCGTCGTGACGCTCGGCCTCGGTGCCGCCGTGGACGCGCTGCTGTTCCAGCGCGGTTACCACTCGCCCGCGGCAAGCCCGCTCGGTGCCCTCTTCGGTGATCTCGGCACGCTCGAGGGGACGGAGGTCGGCGACGCGACCCTGTTCGGGATCAGTCTGGACAAGGTGACGCACCCGCGCGGGTTCGCGACCCTGTCGCTGCTCACGTTCGTCCTGCTCGGGCTGGCGGTGGCGAACCTGCGGCGGGGGCGCGCGGGACGGCGGCTGATCGCCGTCCGGACGAACGAGCGGGCCGCGGCGGCGCTGGGCATCAGCGTGGTCGGGGCGAAGCTTTACGCCTTCGCGCTGTCCGCCGCGATCGCCGGCTTCGGGGGAGTGCTGTACGCGTTCTACACCTACGGCGAACGCGGCAACATCGACTACGGCGGCGGCCTGTTCTCGCCGTTCGCCTCGATCCTGCTGATCGCCTACGCGGTCGTCGGGGGAGTCGGCTGGATCAGCGGTTCCTTCGCCGGCGCGACGATGGCCGCCGAGGCGCTGGCGACGAGAGCCGGGGCCTGGGTCGGCAGCGTCCTCGGCCAGCTCGGCCTGCTGCTGCGCCTGCTCTTCGCCGCGGCCGCCGGCCTGCTGGGCCTCGCGGTCGGCCGCGCCGTCGTGACAGGTACGGGGCCGACAGCGCCGGCCGCAGGCGGGACGGCGCCGGGCGCGGTGCGGGCCGCGCACCTGCGGCGGGCGGTGCCGTGGGTGGTGACCGCGGCCTTCGCCGCAGCCGCCTTCGCGGGCGGGGGCAGGGTCGTCGACTGGCTGGCCGATCTTGACCGCTACGTCCCGCTGATCGGCGGCCTGGTGCTGGTCACGGTCCTCTCCCGGTCCGGTGGTGGGATGGCGCCGGAGAACGCCCGTACCGCTCGCCGGATCCTGGAGCGCCGCTTCCCGAAGGCCGTCGAGCGGCGGATGGCCGCCGACGCGGCCCGGGTCGCCCGCCTGCTCGGCCCCGCTCCGACCCTCGAACCAGCTCTCGCCACCCCGAACGCCACCAACGGCGCCGCTTCCCTGAGCGCCGCGACCAACGCCCCCGGCGTCCCCGCCGCCAGCGCCGCCAATGCCTCCGCCCCCGCCGCAGCGGCGGGCCCGGCGACGGGCCCGATCCGCCGGGTCGGCACGGTCGCCTACCCGGCCCGGCCGGCCACGCTGTCGGTCTGGGGGCTGTCGGTGAGCTTCGGGCCGGTGGCCGCGGTCCGCTCGGTCGACCTGCGGGTCGAGCCGGGGCGGGTCGTCGGCGTGATCGGCCCGAACGGTGCGGGCAAGACGACGGTGATCGACGCGATCACCGGCTACACCTCGTCCGTCTCGCGGTCCCTGATGCTCGGCGACACCCGGCTCGACCGGCTGCCGGCCCACCTGCGTGCCCGTGCCGGGATCAGCCGGTCGTTCCAGAACCTCGAGCTTTTCGAGGATCTCACGGTCATCGAGAACATCCAGGCCGCCTGCGACCCGCGGGACGCCCGTGCCTACGCAGGTGACCTGGTGCTGCCGCGCTCCCGGCCGCTGCCCGCCGCGGCCGCCGCCGCCGTGGAGGCCTTCGGCCTGCGCGACGACCTGCTCCGCACGGTCTCGGAGCTCTCCTACGGCCGCCGCCGGCTGCTGGCGATCGCCCGCGCGGTGGCGACCTGCCCGTCCGTGCTGCTGCTGGACGAGCCGTGCGCGGGGCTCGACGAGAACGAGAGCGCCGGGGTGGCCACGCTGCTGCGGCGGCTGGCGGACAACTGGGGGCTGGGAATCCTGCTCAACGAGCATGACATGGACGTGGTGATGCGGATCTGCGATCAGGTGGTCGTTCTCGACGGCGGTGAGGTGATCGCGCAGGGCACCCCGGGTCAGGTCCGGGTCGACCCGCGGGTGCGCCGGGCCTACCTGGGCGCGGCGACCGGCGCCGGGCGCACACCGGCAACCGGCTCGGCCGGCGCGGTTAGCCGGTGAGCACGAACCCCCCGGCCCCCGGTGTGCCGCGGCCCAGGACGGGGCCTGTCGCGCCGGTGCTCAGCGCGCGCGGGCTGTCGGCCGGCTACGGCGAGGGCGGGCCGGTGGTCCGCGGGCTCGACCTGGATCTGCGGCCGGGGGAGGTGGTCACCCTGCTCGGGCCGAACGGCGCCGGCAAGACGACGACGCTGCTCGCGCTGAGCGGGGCGCTGTCGCCCAGCGGCGGCACCGTCTCGTGGAACGGCCGGGTGACGACCGCCCCGTTGCACCAGCGGGCCCGCGCCGGGCTGGCCTTCGTCCCCGAGGACAGGTCCGTGATCATGGATCTGACGGTGCGGGAGAACCTGCGGCTCGGCCGCGCCGACACCGGCGTGGCCCTGGAGACGTTCCCCGAGCTGGCCGGGCATCTCGACCGGCGGGCGGGCCTGCTCTCCGGTGGTCAGCAGCAGATGGTCGCGCTCGCCCGGGCCCTCGCGCGCCGGCCCGCGGCGCTGCTCGCCGACGAGCTCTCGCTCGGCCTCGCGCCCCAGCTGGTCGAACGGCTGCTCGGCGCCGTCCGGGCCGCGGCCGACGGTGGTCTCGCCGTGCTTCTCGTCGAGCAGCATGTGCGCAGCGCGCTGGCGGTGGCCGACCGGGTGATCGTCCTGCGGCATGGCCAGGTCGCGTGGTCGGGCCCGGCGGCCGGGGTGCGGGCGGATCCCGACCTGCTCCTCGGCGCCTACCTGCCCCTGGCCTGACGCCACCCGGAGGTCGTCGCCCGGCGCGCGGGCAACAGCGGGCACGCGCGCCAGGCGGTCGGGTCAGGCGGGTCGGGTCAGGAAGCGCCGCGGGCCAGCAGGTCGAGCGCCTGGTAGGTCTCCGGCCCGAGCGGGACGAAGGTGTGCTGGGCGCTGTCCCAGCGGGCACCGCGCATCGTCGTGTTGAAGACGCGCTCCACGCCCGGGATGGGGTTGGGCGTGGTGAAGTCCAGCGGCGGGATCACGCCGAGGTCGAGGCCCTTGGTCGCGCGGAGCTGCTCGAGCAGGCTCTTCGTCGTCAGGTCGCCCGAGACGGAGTTGCCGACCTTCTCGGCGATCTGGACGGACAGCCACGCCCCGGTGGTCTCCGTGGAATCCCGGAGCTCGGCGCGCGCGTCGGCGTCGCCCCCGGCCGCCTCGGCGTCCATTTCGGAGATCATCCGCTTGAGCTCGGGGAACTCGGCGGCCTGGCTGAGCTCGGGGAACGCGCTGGCGACGACGAGGTTGTCGGCGGCCGGCCCGAGCGTGGCGAGGTACTCCTTGGAGAGGGTGCCGGCCGCGTGGCAGGTGCGCAGGTTCGGGTCGCCGCCGCCGATGACCGCGTAGGCGGCCTGGTCGAACACCACCAGGACGGCGCCGTCCGCACCCGCCCTGCTCAGCTGCGCGACGGTCGGGGTGAGGTCGCTGCTGGTGATCGGGATGCGCAGTTCGGGGTTGATCGGCGCCCCGGCCGCGCGCCCGCCGGCCTGGGCCATCGTGATCAGGCGGTCACTCGCGCTCAGGTCGTAGCCGACCAGCCCGATCCTGGACGCCCCGGCCTTGCGTAGCAGCGACGGGCAGACGGCCGGGTAGAAGGTGAGCGGGCTGACGACGAAGCTGACGTCCGAGCTGAGCTCGGAGCCGTCCGCCGCGATCCCGGCCGACCCGATCGCCGGAATGCCGGCCTCCTCGAGGATCGGCATGATCCCGCCCGAGCCGTTGACGGTGGAGACCACGGCCAGAACGTGCTCGTCCACCGCCTTCTGGGCGCATTCCTTCGCCGCGGTGGCGTCGTTCTTCTCGTTGCAGTGCAGGATCTCGACCGGATGGCCCTTGATGCCGCCACGCTCGTTGACACCGCGGGCGGCGGCCCGGACCGCCGCCACCATCTCGGGATGGTTGGCCCCGGTGGTGCCGACCGGCGCGATGATCATCAGCTTGACCGGGTCGCCGGAGCTGGTGGCCGTGCCACCGCCCTGCTCGCCGTCGCCGCCGCCGCATGCGGCGAGCGCCAGCGCGGCCCCGGCGAAGGCGGCCCCGAGCCGCAGACCCAGACGTCGTCTCACCGGTTCGTCCCTCCTGAATACTCCTGGCGTGCCGGCGGCGCGGCGGGGTCGTCCGTCCGCGCGGCGCCACAGGCCTCGTCACGGTAGACCCGTCCGTACGTGATCCCTACGGCAGGGTGAGTCGGGAATCTCCCAGTGTGTCTCCGGGGTGACGCTACGCAGCGTCGCGGGTCGTGGCGTCACCAGGGCATGGCGAGACCGCGCACACTCGCCCTGACCAGGCCGGACGTGGTGCCCGAAGGTCAGGGCGCGGGTGCCGGAAGGTGTCGCCGGCCGGCGCCGCTCAGATCATCTGGGACGCCGCTCGGATCAATGTCAGATCACCTGGGACCACGCGTAGGCGAAGCCCATGACGTGGTCGGTCAGTGTCTCCAGGTGGCTCGCCGTCCGCTGGTCGACCACCTCGCCGGTCGGGCCGAAGGGCGGCGTCGAGGTGTCGATCGAGACGCCGAGCGGGGTCGGCCAGCCGCGCAGGGCGTGGACGGACGAGCGCAGCGTCGCGAGCGCGGTGCCCGCGGTCTGCGGGCCGTCCGCGCAGACGATGAGCCCGACCGCACGCCCGTCGAGATAGGGGCGGGGCGCGTCCCGGAGGTCCTCCAGATAGTCCAGGGCGTTTTTGACCAGGCCCGACATGCCGCCGTGGTAGCCCGGAGTGGCGATGACGAGGCCGTCCGCCCGGGCCACCTCACTGATCAGCCGCTGGGCCGCCGGCGTCCGCTCCCGCTGTTCCGGGACGTACATCGGCAGGTCCAGGTCGGCCGAGCCGAGCAGGACGGTCTCCGCTCCCGCGCCGGCCATCGTCCGCAGGACGGTGCTCAGCGCGTGCAGCGTCGTCGACTCCGGCCGGGTCGTCCCCCCGATGCCGACGATGGTCGGGCGGCGCCGCCGCTCGTTCCGGACGGTCGGGCCCGCGAACCCGGTCAGCCCACTGAGCGCGTCGAGCCCGCCCAGGCCGCCCAGCGGGTCACCCCCCGACCGGGCCGGTAGATCCTGACCCGGTCGTACCCGGCGCCGGGCCAGCAGGCCCTCGGAGTTGTGTCCCTCGCCGTTCGTCGTGAACGCGCCGTGCACGTCGTCCATCGACTCCTCCTCACCAGACCTCGTGCGGTTCCCCGGTGGACCGGCGCGGTGCGGCGCCCCGGTCCGCGACCGGCGACCGCCCGAGACCGGGCCCCCGCCGAGGCCCGGGCGCCCAGCGCCGGACATCGGTCGGATGTGTTGAATGACTTCTCATCTCATTACCGCAAAGACCAGATCAGATGCGACGGATGGTGGCCGGTCGGCGTGTCACGGGTGGTCGGTGTGTCAGGAGTGGTCCGGGCCGCGCCGCAGCGCAGCCGGCAGCGCCACCGCGCCCGGACCGAAGACGGCGACCCGGTCGTCGGGGTTGGACATGTGACAGTGCTGCAACGACAGGCAGCCGCAGCCGATGCACGAGTCGAGACCGTCACGCAGCCGCTCCAGCGCCTCGATCTGCTCGTCGAGGCGGATACGCCAGTCGCGTGAGATCGCCGTCCAGTCCGCGCGGGTCGGGGTCCGCTCGTCGGGCAGTCGCCGCAGCGCCTCCCGGACCTCCTCCAGGCTCAGGCCGATGTTGCGCGCGGCCCGGATGAACGCCAGTCGGCGCAGCACGTGGCGGGCGTAGCGCCGCTGGCCGCCGCTGGTCCGGCTCGCGGTGAGCAGGCCCTCCCGCTCGTAGAAGCGCAGCGCGGACGGGGTGAACCCGCTGCGGTGCACGACCTCGCCGAGGGTCAGCAGATCCGTGGAGCGCATCGCCCGACGGTACTACCTGAACCTGAAGTCAGGTAGAGCTAGCGCGGGCGGCTCACCGCCGGAACGGGCCGGACACCTCGAAGGTCATCCCGGTCCGGCTGCGCCCGTCCTTCCCCCGTTGGGAGGAGAAGTACAGCCGGCGCCCGTCGGGACTGAAGGCCGGGCCGGTGATCTCGGAGGCGCGGTGGTCCGGCAGGTGCAGGAAGCGGGAGAGGACGCCGTCTCCTGTGATCATGTGCAGTGCCGGCCCGGGACGGTCCTCGGCGATGAACAGGTCGCCGGCGGCCGATCCGGTGATGTTGTCCACGCCCGCCATCCGCGTACCACCGCGCGGGACCCGCTCGGGATCGTAGAGCAGGGAGATCCGCTCGCCGACCGCGTCGTAGGCCCAGACCCGGTTGTCGCCCTTGGTGGTGAAGAAGCAGGTGCCCGCCACGTAGTGG
>NZ_JALKFY010000652.1:0-14575 GCF_023242985.1 Frankia sp. Mgl5
GCCGGATGGCCAGATCCCAGCGGGACCCGACCCGGCGCGTCCACACAACGGGCAAACCTTCGCGGCTACGGCACTAGAGATAACTGCCGGTCCGATGCAGTTCCTCGCGCCGACGTTCGCCGAGGTCGTCGCCCACCACCCGCTCCCGGCGGGCGGCGCGAACCCGCCGTCGCTCTACAACGCCCAGGACGCTGTCTACGCCGCCGCGTTCTACCTGTGCGACAACCATGTCGCCACCGACCTGACCGGCGCCTTATGGGCGTACAACCATGACGATTCCTACATCGCGCAGGTCGTCACTCAGGCCACTCAGTACTCTCAACCGAACTCGAACGCTTCAGCAGCGTGCCCTACATTTCAGTCAACGGTTCAGTCCGGAACCGACCAGTTCATTAGCCGCGCCGCGTTCATTGCAGTGATCTTCGCCTGCGAGCAGATCGGTAAGCCTTACGTATGGGGTGGCAACGGCGATCCGGGGTTCGATTGCTCGGGGCTGACGCACGCGGCGTACGCCGCGGCGGGCATCCAGATCCCCCGTACCGCGCAGGCCCAGTATGACGCTGCCCCGAGGCTGCGGACCGGGCCGCCTCTCCAATCTGGGGATCTCGTGTTTTTCGGAACGGGTCCAAACACCGTAACGCATGCCGGCATCTACCTGGCAATGCATTCCGGTCAAACGATGATGGTCGACGCTCCCCATGAGGGTGCCGCCGTCCGCGTCGAATCCTTCCCTTTCACTGTTGGCGCACGATGGGGATCAGATGTCTATCTCGGTGCCGCAACACCGCGGGGCCTCTAAACTTGGCCCGTCTCACCGTGCCGTCGGGGTTGCCGGCACGCGGAATCGAAACCGAACAATCAACGACCATGGAATAGTCATCACGTATCGGCCGCCGTCGAGATGGCCGTCGCGGAGTTCAACCGCCGAGGAGTGTCGTCCGCTGACGGGTGAAGAACTCGGCGACCGAGGTCGCCGTCCGGCCCGTGAGCGCTTCGAACTGTCGGGTGGTTGTGTCGAACCAGCCTGCTCGCTTGGCGATGCCCATGGCGCCCCATCCCCGGGCGAAAGGTTCAGCCAGGCCGATCGCCACCAGTGCCGCGATGATCTCGTCGTCGGCGACCGGCTGATGTCGCACCGGTCGGCCGGTGGCCTCGGCGAGGGCGGCGGCGACCTCTGCGTCGGTCACCCCGGCGGGACCGGTCACCTCCAGAAACTGCCCCTGGTCCTCACAGTCCGTGCCTTGGGCCAAGACGGCGGCGCACACGGCCGCGCTGTCGTCTCGGGTGATGTAGCCGACTCTTCGGTCCTCGGCGTTGCTGGGCAGCCTTCCGCTGGCGACGGCCCGGGCGGCCACTCCCACCTCGTTCATGGTCTCCGGCCAGAGGTTGAACCGCAGCGCGGTGAAGGGGACTCCGGCGGCGACCAGATGACGCTCGGTGGCGCGGTACTCGTCGATGTGGGGGCTTGGGTTGTCCGGTTCGTCGGCACGGCTGAAGGACGTGAACACGATGTGCCCGACTCCGGCCTCAGCCGCGGCGTCGATGGCTCGCCGGTGCCTGGGGAACCGGTCGGCCCCGGTGACGCTGACGATCAGGACCCGTTCAGCCTCGCCGAAGGTCTCGACGAGCGAGTCCTGGTCGTCGAAATCGCCGAACCGCGCGGCAACCCCGAGGTCGATCAGCGTGCCGGGTGTACGAGACACGGCCATGATCCGCGACGCCTCGACGCGCCCGACCAGCTCGCGGATGGTTTGGCGGCCGAGATGCCCGGATGCTCCGGTTACGATGATCACGGGGTCTCCTCGTCGGGGTAGGCGCGGTGGTCGCGGTGCGTGGACGTGGTGGCTGTACGGTAAGGAGCCGTCCACCGCTCGTGAAGAAGGCACATTTATGTCCCCTCCCGCTGGCACTGTCACGGTCGACGACCGCGACGAGTGCCCGGCACTCGCCGTCCTGCGTCGAGTCGGTGACAAGTGGAGCGTCGTCGTCCTTGCCCTGTTGGTACGACGTAGTCACGGGTTCAACGAGCTCGATCGTTCCATCGAGGGACTCAGCCGGCGCATGCTCACCCGCACGTTGCGTTCACTCGAACGCGACGGTCTGATCGACCGGACCGTTCACGGAACCAAGTCGCCCCGCGTCGATTACGCGATCACCGACCTTGGTCGGACGCTGTGCTCGCACGTCAGTGCGCTGGGCTCATGGGCGGCCGCCCACAAATCGGACCTCGATGCCGCCCAGGCCAGCTTCGATGCTAAGACAGCCGCCTAGAATAGCGAAGTGTGGACCGTCACCACCAATCAACCTCCGTCAATCAACGCGACATCTAAACGTTCGCGGTCAGTTAGCGACGGAGCTGATCATCCTCCATTTCGTGAATCGATGATTTCTTGCCGGCGTTGTCGCGGGCAAGCGCGCGGCATAGGCCCGTCGGTGTCGCGACCTCACGGCTCTACTGAATGATCCACTTTGCAGTGGGCCCGCAAGATGGCGCCCCTGAAGATTTCAGCGTCCAAGTCACCGCACTGGCTGGCTGAAGGGTTCGGTTTCGGCCGGCAAGTACGGCTCGATCGGCGGCGGCTTCGGGTCCGACACCGCCCCGTCCGACGCCGGCTACGCCGCCGTCATCTACGCCCAAGGCCAGCTCGGCATCCCCTACCTGTGGGGTGGGGACGGCCCGGCCGAAGGCGGCTTCGACTGCTCCGGGCTCACCAGGGCCGCCTACCTCGCCGCCGGGATCGACCTGCCCCGCACCGCGCAGACCCAGTACGAGGCCGGCCCCGTGGTCCCACCTGGAGAACCGCTCCAGATCGGAGACCTCGTCTACTACGGCACCGCCACCAACATCCACCACGTCGCGATCTACATCGGCAACGGGCAGATGATCACCGCGCCGGGAGACAACAAGGTTGTCAGGATCGCCTCGTACAGGTGGGAAGGAGATGACTATTTCGGAGCGACAAGGCCAATCAAGTGAGCATTGTCGTAGGGATCGCCAACCGTTCCGAGGGACGGCGTCAAGCCCGCGCGGCGGGCGCGGTCGGTGAAGATCCAGGAGGTGAACTGGGTGCCGTGGTCACCGTGGATCACGCCACCGGGGATCTGACCGGCGTGGCCGCAGGCGTCGATCGCCATGCCGAGCGCGGAGGTAGCCAGCTCGGCGCGTTGGTGGGAGTCGATGGCCCAGCCGACCACTCGGCGGGAGTAGGCGTCGATGACCGCGCAGCAGTAGCTTGCCTTCTCGGGTCGGGTGTTCGGTGATGTCGGTGACCCACAGCTGGTTCGGGCCGTCGCGGTGGAAGTCTCGTTTGACCAGGTCGGTCACGGTCACCGCGGCTGGCACCCGGCGGCCCTTGCGGCGCAAGGGTAGGCCGTACAAGCCCGCGCGGCGCATCAGTACCGCCACTGTCTTGCGTGAGACAACCAACCCCTGGCCCAGCACCAGTTCCGCCCGGACCCGCGGCGCGCCATAGGTGTGGCGTGATGCCTCGAACACGGCGGCGATCTGGTCGGTCAGAAAGGCCTGGCGGATCGTGCGCGCCGCCGGCGGCCGGTCCCGAGCGTCGTAGAACCCCGAGCGCGATACCCCGAGGGCTAGACAGGATTGTTTGACCGGCACGCCCTCAGCGGCCAGTTCGGCCACGAGAACGAACGAGCTTTTGGGGGCACCACCGCCTCGACCGCGGCCGCGGCCTTCCGCAAGATCTTGACCTCGTCCTCCAACTCGGCGATCCGCGCCTGAGCGGCCCGCAGGGCCGCCGACTCGACCGCCCGGCTGGTGGGTGTCTTGAGCCCACGATCGATCAGGTCCCGCGACCGCCAGCCGTACAGGCAGGACTCGGCGATCCCCAACGAGGCCCCGACGTCACGGACTGAACGGCCCCACGCGACCAGGTCCAAGGCACGACGACGGAACTCCGGCGGGTACGGCTTGGGCACGAGCAGTGGCCTCCTTCAGGCAGCCACCGAACCGTAGAACTCCTCACTTCCGAGTCCGCCGAACGGGATCAACATCACCGGCGCCACTGGCAATGATCCACGCTGACGCTGTGAGGAGTCCCGCGCGGGAACTCGGACCTACTCCCTTGACTGCGGTCCTTGATCGTTTGATGAGGATGCGGTGGCGGTGATCCGGAAGGGTCACGCCGCTCAGGGCGAGAGCGCGGGTTCGTCTGGGGTGGAGTGTTCGGGGAACGGGTCCTCGGCGAGGTGACCCAGGATCCGTTCGTTGAGGGCGGCGAGGATGTCGAGTTCGGCGGGGGTGAGCAGGTCGATGAAGTGCCGGCGGACGTTGCGCACGTGCTGGGGCGCGGCGTCCTCGATGGCGCGGCGTCCAGCGGGCAGGAGGCGGATCATGGAGCTGCGGGCATCGGCTGGGTTAGTGTCCCGGACGATGAACCCATGCTCCTGCATGCGCCGGGTCTGGTGGGAGAGGCGGCTCTTCTCCCACTGCAGCAGGGCGCACAGTTCCCGAGCGGGCAGACTGCCCGTGGCGTGCTCCGAGAGCACAGCGAGGATTTCGTAGTCGGCCTCCGTCAGTCCGGAGTCCTCCAGCAGGTGCCGGCGCAGACGGACGGCGAGCTGGTGGTGCGCGTGCATGAAGGCCCGCCAGGCGCGGTCTTCACGGGGGCTGAGCCAGGTCGGTTCCGTCGGCATGCGGCGATATTACCTGTTGGTTGACTCGTCAACCAACAGGTAATACGGTCGACGAGTCAACCAAGATCTCGGCGCTCCGGGAAACACATCGTGAGCATCGTCGGCCTGCACAGCCAGAGCCACATCTCCATCGCATCCGGCGCGTGACGCCATCCGGCGGGGTCGTCCCGCGCCGGGCACGCCCGGATCCCGGCTGCTCCCACGCGCCCACTCAACAGGAGTGACCCATGAAGTTTGGAATGATCGGCGCGGGAACGGTCTCGCGCGCCATCGCCGGCCACGTGGTCAAGGCCGGTCACGACGTGGTCTTCAGCAACAGTCGCGGTCCGGGCACCCTCGACGCCGTCGTCGACGCCTTCGGTCCCCGCGCGTCGGCCGGCACCGTCGCCGAGGCGGGAGCCGCGGACTTCGTCGTGCTCGCCGTGCACTGGACACGGGTGCGCGACGCGGTAGGCAACCTGCCCACCCGCGACGGCCGGATCGTTATCGACGCCACGAACCAGTGGGCCAGCCTGACCCCCACCTTCGTCGCCGACCACCTCGAGATCGGAGGCAGCGAACTGGTCGCCTCACTGATCCCCGGCGCCCACGTCATCAAGGCCTTCGACAACATGTACGGCCCCTACATCGCCGCCGACCCCGTCACCGACGCCGGCCGCCGGATCCTCTTCTACGCCGGCGACGACGGGACCTCGAAGGATCTCTTCCGCTCCGTTGTCGAGGACTTCGGATTCGCGCCCGTCGACCTCGGCCCACTTGAGATGGGACGCCTGATGCAGGTGGACGGCGGACCGCTGAGCGGACTGCACGCCGTCCGAGAAGACCGCGTCCCGCAGATGGTTGACGCATCACCCAACCAGCCGTAAGTTGGTTGAGCAATCAACTTTCCACCCCACCGCGAGGAGCGGCAGATGTCCGACACCGCCCAGGCCATTTCCGATCTCACCGGCGAGTACGTCATCGACCCGGCCCACACTCGCATCGGCTTCGTGGCTCGCCACGCCATGGTGACGAAGGTCCGCGGCTCGTTCGCCGAGTTCGCGGGCACGGTCCGCCTCGACGAGGAGATCCCGGCGAACTCGAGCGCGCAGATCGTGATCAAGGTGCACAGCATCGACACCGGCAACGCCGATGGCCGTCATCCCCTGCCTCCCGACAGCCCAACCCGAGCAGATCACTCCGCTCTACTGGGAGCTACACACCACCGACCGTGACGAGGCCGAGCGCGTGTTCGGCCTCTGACACCACACCAGCCACACGCGGCTCGCCGACGCCTGATCGCGCTACGCGAGACCATCCGCAGGCGGCGCGTTGGCGGGTGCCTACAGTTCCACCGGCTCTGCCCGGCTACTGGGCGGGGCGTCGGCGGCGCCGGCGATCAGGTGTTCGGTCGCCCAGCGTTCGAGCTCCGCCAGCGCCGGGCGCAGCGCCTCACCGCGCGCCGTGAGCCGGTAGCGGACACCAACCGGCGGGCCCTCGATCACCTCACGGGCCACCAGACCGGCCGCGACGAGTTCATTCAGCCGCCCCGACAACATCCGCTCGCTGACACCGGGCACCAGCTTGGAGATCTCCGAGAAACGCGCCGGCCCAGCCAACAGCGTACCGATGATCAGACCGCTCCACCGCTTGCCGAGCAGCGCGAACACCGACGTGAGCGCATGACAGCTCACCGCGTCCCGCTCGCCCGGCTCCATCCACCGATGGTACTGACGGCCACCCCACGTCGACCGTTGCTATATTTTCAGCGGCAACTAACTTTTTGTAACCCCTGATGTTCTTCGAGGAAGGTCGCCATGACGACTCCATCCGTGTCCAACCCCTCGGCGCCAGCACTCCCCGAAACGGGAAGCGGGCTACCGCTCGCTGCCGGCGTCTGGCCCATCGACCCCGCGCACTCCGGTGTCTACTTCCAGGTCCGCCACCTCGGCCTGACCAACGTCCGCGGCCGGTTCGACCTGTTCAGCGGAACACTCACCATCGGCGAGACCCTCGCGGACGTCGCCATCGACGCCACGATCGACATGGCCTCGGTCAACACCAACCAGCCCGACCGAGACGCCCACCTACGCTCCACCGACTTCTTCGACGTCGAACACCACCCAACCATGCGCTACCGGTCACTATCCGTCACCGAAAGCGAGGACGGCTACCAAGTCGCCGGCGAACTGACCATCAACGCGACCACCCAGCCAGTCAGCCTGGCGGTCGAGTTCAACGGCGTCGACGTCCACCCCGCGGACGGCCGGACCAGAGCCGGGTTCGCCGCGACCACCGAGATCCGCCGCGGCGACTACGGCATCGACTTCAACATGCCCCTCGGCGCCGGCAAACTCGCCCTCGGCGACAAGATCAAAATCGAGCTCGACCTCCAGTTCATCGCCCCATGACAACCCCGACACCCGCGCAGATCCCGGACTCACCCTGGACCTGCTCACCTAGCCCCTGACCGCGGGCCTGACCACCATTGGCACGGACGGCCGGCCACAGTCGACAGCCGTCTGGTACCTCCTCGACGACTCGACCCTGCGGACATCGATGGTCACCACCCGGCAGAAATACAAGAACCTCCTCCGCAACCCCGTCGCCAGCCTGTTCCTCCTCGACCCGGCCAACCCGTTCCGCACCCTGGAAATCCGCGCCGACGTCACACTCACCCCAGACCCCGACAAGGAACTACTCCCGCTGTTCGCCAAGCACTACGGCGTCGACGAGTCGATGCTCGACCTCCCAGGCTCACAGCGAGTGACCGCGACCCTGGACCCCATCCGGATCGTCGCCAACGGCTGACGGTCGCACCCACGCCCGCCTCCACCTTCAGAGCGGGCGTGGGGCGCCCGGCCCCCGCCCGCCCTGGACAGCTGCTACCGCACGACGGACTCCGGCGACAGCACAAGACCTCCGGAACCGTCGACCGCTTGCCTACTGACGCGCAGACCAGATCCCGCCGGGGCCGGCACGGTCCATGGGTTGCAGGCGGTGGACGCGGAATGGCGCAGCCAGCCTGGCCCGCGCGCTCGCGGGGCGCGGTTTCGTAGCCTGAGATCAGCGAGGTCGAGGTGGCCGATGATCTGCCGAGTCGGCCAGCGGATGAGCCGGCCGCAGCGTACACAGCAATAGTGGCCACGCCACCGGGCCGAGGTCGGGGCGACTTCACGGCGTCCGGCAACGGGAATGAATCCGTCTTCGTCTGGAGTGTTGTCGCACCGGCACAGCCATGCGTCGTCGGCGTTATGTGGAATTCACATTTGCCTCTTTTCGTCGTCAAATGGACAGTCCTCGGCGCCGGCACATGCAACCGGCAGAGAGTCGCGACTGTGAAGGCATGCTAGTCCTGCCTCAGGCCCGCACTGCGACCGTGGATGCAGGACCTCGACGCCCCTGAGCGGGACCGCCATCCGTCAGCCGACCTTGATCGGGCTGGTCATCCCAGTGACGCGGAAGGTTCCGTGCGCTGCCTGGTGTTCCCCCAGTCGAGGAATGACCGCACAGGACAGCCACCTCGTCTCTGTTATCGTGACCGGTATGAAGCGCGCCGCTTTGACGACGACGCCGGAGTGTGTCCCGGCGCGCTGACAGCTGTCGTAGTCCGAAGCCCCGGGGCCGAGTGCCCCGGGGCTTCGTCTTGTGGTCACTCGCCCGATACCCGTGAGGAGACCACGATGCATGACCACCGCAAGCTCGGCCGTGAGCTGGGCCTGTTCGGCACCGATCCGTTGATCGGTGCCGGGCTGCCGTACTGGCTGCCTGACGGCGCGACCGTACGGCACACCCTGGAGGAGTACATCCGCGGCGAGGAGCAGCGGGCCGGCTACCGGCACGTCTACTCGCCAGTGCTCGGCAAGCGGGAGCTGTACGAGGTCTCCGGGCACTGGTCGCACTACAGCGACGACATGTTCCCTCCCATGGATCTCGGCGGTGAGTAGGTCGTCCTGCGGCCGAGTCTGTGCCCGCAACATGCGGTGATCTACCGTTCCCGTTCCCACAGCTACCGGGAGCTGCCCCTGCGGATCGCCGAGCTGGGCGGCATGTACCGCTCGGAACTGTCGGGCGTGCTCGGCGGCCTGACCCGCGTGCGGGCCATCCAGCTCAACGACGCGCACATCTTCTGCACCCTGGACCAGGTCGCGGACGAGGCGCGCAGAGCCGTCGAGCAAATCGGCCGGGCGCACCAGGCGCTGGGCATCGCCCCGGCCCGTTACCGCCTCTCCCTCCCATGCTCTGGCGGCAAGTACGGTCGCCGCGCCCGAGCTGTGGCAGCGGTCCACCGCCCTGCTGAGCGAGGTTCTGGACCGCTGCGGGCTGAGCTACAAGGCGGTCGAAGGAGAGGCCGCATTCTACGGACCGAAGATCGACGTCCAGGTCGTCGACGGCACCAGTCGGGAGTCCACCCTGTCCACCGTCCAGGTCGACTTCCACCAGCCCGAGCAGTTCGACCTGCACTAGCCGTCTCGGGCCGGCAGGCCGGCGAGCGGCGTCCAGGTCTCCGCGATGCGGCGGGCTGACCGGACAGCAGGCCGGCCGCCCCTACTGCGCCTTGCTGAGATGGACCATGGCGTCGTACAGCTGCTCGTACGTCATCGGCGGCTCGGGGATCGGATGTGCCCGCTCAGCCCGGTAGGCGTCGAGCATGAGGTGGAGGTAACGCCGCCAGGCGTTGGGCGCCGTGGCGCTGGTGGCCTCGATGATCCGGCCGTTGGACCAGATGAGGTTGACGATGTCGGCCAGGGTGATGTCGCGGCGAGCCTCGCCGGCTTCTTGGGCCCGGGTGAGCATGTCCACGATCTGTTGGCACATCTCGTCGTGGATGCGCTCGGTCTCGGCGCTGTCGGTGAAGCGGCGGGAGAGGAAGTCGTTGAAACCCCGGTCTCCCGCCTGCATGCCGAACAGGTGCTCCAGGTAGTAGACGAACCCTTCCCACGGGTCGTTCATCTCCAGGGCCTTGTTGGCCCCGTCGAGGAACTCCTGAAGCCGGGGCTGGAAGGCGGCCATGAGCAGGTCCAGGCGGGTTGGGAAGTGGCGGTACAGGGTGCCGATGGCAACGCCGGCGTCGCGTGCGATCTTCTCCAAGGAGGCATCCACGCCGTGTGTGGCGAATTCGCGCTGCGCCGCGGCGAGGAGCTTGTCTCGGCGCTCCCGGGCGTCACGGCGCAGGGGCCTTCGCATCTGCTCAACGTCGCTACGGCTCACTTCGTCAGTTTACCGGCGACACTGAGGGCGGCCTCCCTTTCTGTGCCGCTCAGGAGTCCGGCGGAGCGCGGTTGACCTCGGTGGGCTCGTCGGCATGGTCGTGCGCGACGTGGCTGACGGCGCGCGGCAGCACCGTGGCCCCCGTGACGATCCCGGGGGCCCTCCCGCGAGCATGACGTTCGTTCGGTGCCCTGGGCACGGTGGCAGGGCTGAGAACAGGCCAGGTGGCTGCCGGGGCCCGGGCGGTACCCGGCCTGGATGTCGCCGCCGTCGCGGGCAGCGTTCGCGGCCAGGCGGCGTGGGGCACCTCATCTCCCTTGGTCTCCTTGGTGCCGCCAGATGTCGAGGCCCGAAACTTCCGCCAACTTGAGGCACCCCTCCGGAATAGAGTGAGGCACCCCTCCGTTCAGATGGGCAGCAACGACCGGAGGGGTGCCTCATCTTGGCGCTCTGACCTGACCGCACGAGGAGTGAAGCAGATGAGCGCTATGGAGCCCTCCGGGGCCGCAGGCGCCTCAGCGGCCCCGGAGGCCGCGGAGGCCCCGGAGGCCGTCGGAGCGCGCCTGGCCGCTTCGCCCGATCCCCATGACGAGCGGCGCTGGATGGCTCTGGGTGTCCTCGTCATCGCCCAGATCATGATCCTGCTGGATGCGACCGTCGTGAACGTTGCCCTGCCCTCGGCGCAGGCCGACCTCGGCTTCTCCGACGCCAGCCGCCAGTGGGTGATCACCGCCTACGTGCTGGCCTTCGGCAGCTTGCTTCCGCTGGGAGGCCGGCTGGGCGACGTGCTCGGCCGCAAGGCCATGTTCATGGTGGGACTGCTGGGGTTCGCGATTGCTTCCGCTGCCGGCGGCGCGGCCCCGAACATCGGCACGCTGATCGCGGCCCGGGCAGTCCAGGGCGGGTTCGCCGCAGTTCTCGCGCCGGCGGCGTTGTCGCTGATCACGGTGATTTTCACCGACCTCAAGGAGCTGAACAAGGCGTTCGGGATCTTCGGTGCAGTGTCCGGCAGCGCCAGCGCCGTCGGCCTGCTGCTGGGCGGGCTGTTGACCGACTACGTGGACTGGCGCTGGTGCATGTACGTCAACATCGTCCTCGCGGTCGCCGGGATCATCGGTGGCCTCACGCTGCTGCACAACTCCGCCGAGCCCGACAAGCCCAGGCTTTCCGTGCCGAGCACGGTCGTCGGCTCGGCGGCGGTCTTCGGGTTGGTCTTCGGGTCGGCCAAGGCCCAGACCGACGGCTGGGGCTCGGCGGTCACACTGACCCCGCTCATCGCCGGCGGTCTCCTACTGGCCGGCTTCGTCGTGCTCCAGAAGGTCGCCCGCCACCCGCTCATCCCGCTGGGGGTGGTCGCCGACCGCAACCGTGGTGCCGCCTACCTGACGCTCTTCCTGGCGAACGCGGCGGTGTTCGCGCTGTTCCTGTTCCTGACCTATTACTTCCAGGGTGTGCTGGGCTACTCGCCGATCATGACCGGCGTCGCGTTCCTGCCGATGATGGCGGCGATCGCCGTGGTCGCCACGCTGACCCAGGGCGTGCTGCTGCGGCACCTGACCATGCGGGTCATCGTCGCCGCCGGCCTGATTGCCTCCGGTGCCGGAGCTGCACTGCTGACCCAGGCCGGTGCGGGCAGCCCGTACGCGGTCTGGGTGCTGCCCGGGCTGGTCCTGGTCGGGACCGGCATCGGGTCGGCCGCCGTCGTGGCGGTCGCGGTCGGGCAGCAGGGTGTCGATCCGCGCGACGCTGGTACGGCGGGGGCGCTCAACAACGTCTCCCAGCAGCTCGGCTCGGCCGTCGGCGTCTCCTTGATCAGCACCTTCGCCGCCACCGCCACCAGCCACTACCTGACCCGCCACGGCAGCACTGCCGTCGTCGACGCAACCGTGCACGGGTTCACCGTCGGCTACTGGTGGGCCGCAGGCGTCTTCTGGGCCGCTGCCGTCCTCTGCAGTGCCCTGATCCGCGGCGGCACCCGGCTCCATCACGAGGCTGGCCAGCCCGAGCCCCTCGACGAGATCGTCGGCGGACTGATCTGACAGCCCGTGGCGGGCGGCGCCCCGGTGGCAGGACGGATCGCGGCGCCAACCACCAAAACACGAACCACAACCGACAGAAAGGCCAGTTCACCATGTCCAAGCTCGATGGCAAGGTCGCAGTGATCACCGGAGCGACGTCTGGGATGGCGCTCGCAACGGCCAAGCTGTTCGTGGCTGAAGGCGCCCACGTGTTCATCACCGGACGACGCAAAGACAAAGTGGACGAGGCGGTCGCCGCCATCGGCCACAACGTAACGGGCGTGCAGGCGGACTCAGGAAACCTGAACGACCTCGCCCGCTTGGCCGAGACCGTGCGGGAGCATGACGGACGAGTCGACGTCCTGTTCGCCAGCGCCGGCATCGGCTCGGTATCCGACCCGCTGGGCAGCATCACCCCGGAATCGTTCGACACGCTCGTGGCCGTCAACTTCCGGGGCACCGTGTTCACCGTTCAGTACCTGCTGCCGTTGATGAGCGACGGCGCGTCGGTCATCTTGAACGGCACGACCAGCGCGACCAAGGGCATCCCCGGCGCCGGAGTGTATTCGGCCAGCAAGGCAGCCGTTCGCTCACTCGCGCGCACCTGGGCTGCGGAGCTGAAGGACCGTGGCATACGGGTAAACGTCATCAGTCCCGGCTCGATCGACACCGCGCTCTTCAGCACCGTCACCCCGGAATTCCGGGAGCAGATCACCTCCGCCATCCCCCTAGGACGGCTGGGGACCAGCGAAGAGATCGCGGCCACCGCGCTGTTCCTCGCCTCTCCGGACGCCAGCTTCATCACCGGCGCAAACCTGGTCGTCGACGGCGGGTTCAGTCAGGTCTGACGCCATCCGGCCGGGCAGCGGGCCCCGATCCCTTTAAAGCAAAAAGTTCATCCCAGACTACAGAAAGTGAGCACCCGTCCATGAGCAGCATCAGCTTCATCGGCCTGGGCGGCATGGCCCGCGCCATAGCCACCCGCGCGGTCGAGGGCGGCAACGCCGTCGAGGTCATCGGCCGCGACCAGGCCAAGGCCAAAGACCTGGCCGCCGCCCTCGGCGGCGGCGCGACGGCCGGGACATTCGGCACCGCCCCGGCCGGCGACATCGTCATCCTCGCCGTGCCCTACGCCAGCGCCGCGCAGGTCCTCGCCCAGTACGGGGACGCGCTGGCCGGCAAGGTCGTCATCGATATCTCGAACACCTTCAACGCCGACGCCACCGCGCTGGTCACCCCTGACGGCACGTCCGGCGCGCAGGAGATCGCCAAGGCCGCCCCAGCCAGCGCGCACGTCGTGAAGGCGTTCAACACCGTCTTCGGCCACGTCCTGGCCCAGGGCGGCCCGCTGGACGTGCTCATCGCCGGCGACGACGCGGACGCCAAGGCGAGCGTGTCGGCGTTCATCGAGAGCCTCGGGCTGCGCCCGCTGGATGCCGGCGACCTGGCGACGGCGCACTGGCTGGAGGCGGCGGGCCCGCTGCTGATGGGCCTGGCCAGCCATGGCGCAGGATTCAACATCAGCTTCGGCGTGAACGTCCTGGGCTGAAGTTCCGCTTGCAGTTCCACGCCGCGCACTGGCACCCGGCGGCCATCCCGGGCAGGCAGGGTTCCGCCTGCCCGGGATGGCGGCGGCCCCTGCGCCATCCGACCTGCAGGCAATCGACTCTGACCACCCGGGACTGCCCGCGTCCGGCACCGGCGAAGACGTCATCAAGCAGGTCGGCGACAACATCTCATCGTGGCTGGCCACATACGAAAGACTGAAGGAGACACCCGTGCCTGACTACGGCCATCCTCTGCGTTTCGCAACGTTCATCTCTCCCGGCAACTCCCCGGCGCACCGTCCGGTCGAGCTGGCGCAGCACAGTGAGCGGCTCGGTTTCGACTTCGTCACCTTCCAGGATCATCCCTACCAGTCGAGTTTCCTCGATACCTGGACCCTGCTGAGCTGGGTGGCAGCGCGGACCGAGCGCATCGGCGTGTCCGCCAACGTGCTGAACCTGCCGCTGCGCCAGCCCCCCGCCGTGCTCGCCCGCGCGGCTGCCAGCCTCGACCTGCTCTCCGGTGGACGGACGAGCCTCGGGATCGGGGCCGGCTTCTACTGGGACGCCGTGCAGGCGGCCGGCGGACGGCGGCTGACCCCGCTGCAGGGCATGGCGGCGCTCGGCGAGGCAATCGACGTGATCCGCGGGATCTGGGACGCCGACGCGCCCGGCACCCTCAATGCCGACGGCGAGTTCTACAAGGTCCACGGCGCCGAGCGCGGACCCGCGCCCGCACACCAGATCCCGATCTGGCTCGGCGCCCACAAGCCAAGGATGCAGGACCTGGTGGGACGCAAGGCCGACGGCTGGCTGCCGTCGCTGCCGGTCATGGAGCCCGGCAGCCTGCCCAAGGGAAACGCGATCATCGACGACGCCGCACGGGCCGCGGGCCGCGACCCCCGCGAGATCACCCGTCTGCTCAACATCTTCCCGGACCAGCAGACCCCGGAAGAACTGGCCCAGATGGCCCTCCAGGACGGCGTCAGCATCTTCATCCTGGCCAGCGACGACCCGGACGTGCTCGAACGCTTCGCCGCCGAATCGATACCCGCCGTACGTGAACACGTCGCCCGGGGACGCAAATACTGACGATTAATGTGTGGTGTTAATGGGTCTGGTGATGGCTGGTGGTGGGC
The DNA here is from genome assembly GCF_023242985.1 of Frankia sp. Mgl5. Lineage (NCBI taxonomy): Bacteria > Bacillati > Actinomycetota > Actinomycetes > Frankiales > Frankiaceae > Frankia > Frankia sp. Mgl5. The sequence continues at coordinate 14,548 of NZ_JALKFY010000652.1, forward strand.
GGGTACATCTTTTGCTATGAGGTATGCG
>NZ_JALKFY010000653.1:0-14281 GCF_023242985.1 Frankia sp. Mgl5
AGAACTACGTGTCGAGCATTCTGGAGAAGCTCGGCCTGGCGAGCCGTACGCAGGCCGCCGTCTACCTGATGAAGCAGAGTGGGGAGTAGGCGACTGTGGGAGTACGTCGCCGTCTGCGCGTTCCTCGGCTGCCTGGTTGCCGCGCGGGTGATCGCCCGCCGGTGCCGGTCGGCAGGTCCGCCCCGGCCCGGTACGCACCCCGGTTCGGAGCCTCGGACCTGCACGGACGGCGATACCACCGGTAAGTCCACCCCCGGCCCGGACGGCCCGGAGCGCGCTGGACCGATCCGAACGGCCCCTGAGAACAGGGCAGCAGGTCGGGTGAGAACGGGACCCTGAAGTCACCTGACGACGCGGGACGAATGGAGGATCGTAACGGGAACAGGGAAACGGACCAAGGAGGATGATCTCCATGTCTGGACTCGTCGATCGACACCGGCATCGTACGGCCCGCCGGCCCCCCGGCCTTTCCCCGACAGCGCCGGCGTGCGAGCTCCTCGGCTCGTAGGCCGAGGCGGTGGGATCGCGGCCCGCGGATTTCCGCGGGCCGCTCGAACCGGAGCCGGATCGGCCGGTGTTTGAACACCGCTGTGTGGCCCGGTCGCGCCACTTTATCCGCCCGGATTTAATTCCGGGTGGTTCTCCGCCGCGGCCTCTTCCTTCGTTCACTGCCCGGCTTTCCGTTCAACGGTGTGGTCGGGCTCTGTGTGTGGGGTGCCCCGCGGATGGCGATCCGTCGTCCACGATCCTCGATCCTCGGATTGATCCGCGACGTCGATCAGCGGTGCCGGCGATTCGGTCGCGCGGCGGCGGGTGAAACCGAACAGGAATCGTCCAGAACACGGTCTGGAGACGTAGATGTTCGTGCAGAAGGACGCCTTTCCAGGGCAGGACACCGAGGTCCGCCCCGCGCCGTCGGAAATCCCGGGCCCTGCGCCCGTCCGGGAGCAGGCGGCCCGGGAAATCCGTCTCGACAGCCGCGAGACCGTGCAGACTCCCACCGCCGTGGTCTTTCTCACGGAGGACCGCGCGTACAAGCTGCGCCGGGCGGTCAACCACGGTTTCGTGGACCACCGCTCCCGCCGGGCCCGGCTGATCGCCTGCGAGGACGAGGTACGGCTCAACCGGCGCCTCGCCCCGGACGTGTACCTCGGCGTGGCCGACATCCGGGACGAGACCGGGGCACTGCGCGACCACATGGTCGTCATGCGACGGCTGCCGGCCGACCGCCGGCTCTCCGCGCTGATGACAACCGACGTCTCCGGCGAGCTGCGTGGGCTCGCCCAGCGGATCGCGGCGTTCCACGAAGGGTGCGAGACCACGCCCGAGATCACCCGCACCGGTGGTCTGTGCGCGTTGGAGGCACTCTGGCTGGAGGCGATGGACGGCCTCGCGCCGTTCCGCGGCCGGATCCTCGACGCCGCCACCGTCGACGAGATCGGCCGGCTCGCGCTGCGCTACCTGACCGGCCGGGGCCCACTGCTCGCGGAGCGCCAGGCCGCCGGCCGGATCCGCGACGGTCACGGCGACCTGCTCGCCGACGACATCTACTGCCTGAACGACGGCCCGCGGGTCCTCAACTGCGTCAACGTCGACCCCGTGCTGCGGGCCGGTGACGTCCTCGGCGACGCAGCCTCCCTCGCGATGGACCTCGAACGGCTCGGCAACGCCACCGCGGCCCGGACGTTCCTCGACGCCTACCGTGAGTTCTCGGGCGAGACCCATCCAACGTCGCTGGAGGACCTCTACATCGCCTACCGGGCGGTCGTCCGCGCCAAGACCGCCTGCGTCCGCGACCACCAGGGTGACCCGGCCGCCGCCGACGAGGCCCGCCGGCTCACCGACATCGCGCTACGCCACCTGCGGCACGGCCGTCCCCGGCTCATCCTGGTCGGCGGCCTGCCCGGCACCGGCAAGTCGACACTGGCCAGCCATCTCGTCTCCGGCGAGGACGACTGGGTTCTGCTGCGCTCGGACGCCGAGCACGGCTACGCGGAGCTGCTCACCCGGGCCCGCCACGCGCTCGAAAGGGGGAGGAACGTCGTGATCGACGCGTCCTGGTCCTCGCGCCGGGTGCGCGAGCTGGCCGCCGAGCTGGCCGCGGAGTGCGACGCAGACCTGGTGCAGCTGCGATGCGTCGTCCCACCGCAAGTCGCGGTCGCCCGCATCGCCGATCGCGTGGCAGTTCCCACCGCACCCGACTCCACCGTGGACCGTTCCACCGCGGACCGTTTTGCCCCGGCCTCCGACGAGTGGATCTATCTGGACATGGCCACGCGCACCGATCCATGGCCCGACGCCTGCGACATCGACACCTCCGCCCCGGTCGAACACGCCGTGACCGCCGCACACCTGATGATCAACTAGCTCGCCCCGATCCCACCCATCCTCGCGTAGTGCCTCAGGCGGGCCCACTGCCGCGGCGGTGCTGGCTGATGAGCTTCCATGTGTCGCGGTTGCTGTCCCAGTACAGCGCCTCGGTGACCTTGGCGGCGGGGAGCCACTGGTGGTTCTGGTGTTCGTCCGGACTGATGGTCACTGCGGTGGATGGTGTCGAGGCGACGTAGAGGGTCTTGTCGATGGTCAGCGTCGGGGCGATGGCGACCGTGATGCCTGTGGCGATCTCGATAAGGCGGGTCTCGCCGAGGTCAAGGCCAGTTTCTTCACGGATCTCCCGGAGAGCGGCCTGCAGGGGAGTCTCCCCGGCTTCGATGCCGCCGGTGACCGGCTGCCAGAACGCCTCGTTCCTGCCTGGCCGGGCGGGTACCTGCAGGAGGAGAACGTCACCGTCCGGGCCGGTGATCCAGCACTCGATGCTGTATCTGATCGCCACGGAGCGATGCTCCTACAGCCTCTGCGGGTCCGCGGGGATCCGCGGGCCTGTCACGACTCGCTGGAGGTGATCTCCGCAAGGAACTGACGGGAGGACGCGGTGTACACGTGATCATCACCGTGAACGTGGCGACGGTGCTCGAGGCTCGCGGCGGCCAGCTCGCGGGCCCTCGGGAGATCACCAACGGCTCGCACGATGACCGCGAGGTTGTGCTCGGCGATCAGCGACTCCACGTGGTCGTCGCCCACCGATCGCCGCAACCGGGCGAGAAGGTCCTCATACAGCGCCACAGCGGCGGTACTGTCCCCTTGCCGCCGCAGAACGCCCTGAAGGTTGAGCGCGGCGGCCGTGGCGCGGTTGCGAAGTTGATCATTATCGAGATGTTCACGTGCGAGAGTGAGTACGTCCTCGTACAGAACGCGCGCGGCCAGAGTGTCACCTTGCCGGTCCAGATCCTTTGCGCGCCAGATCTTCGCCAGCAGACCGTCCGAATAGCTCTCTCCGCCCGCCGGCAGGGTTTCGTTCATGACCAACCATCTCTCAACGGAAAATACCCGAGAATGATCGTCGCATCTTGCTGCGTGCGAGACACGCCCTTTGGTAGGTCGGGGGAAGTGCGTCCGGCCGGATTGCTTCGGCCAACGTCGTGGCCGCCTGCAGCGGGCCGAGGGGAGGCCGCTCTCGCCGGTCAGGTGACGAGGCGGCTGGTGTATCCGGCTGCGACGAGTTCGCGGTATGCGTTGCGGACGTCGTCGGGGATGGGCTGGGGGATGGCGTATCCGCGTTCGGCGTACCGCCAGATGCGTTGGGTGTCACCGACGAGCATGCAGACGACGCGGTCGGTGTCGCCGATGCCGGCGATGTACTCGTCGAGGGCGGTGGGTTGGGATGCGCATCGGACGGTGACGTCGGGCCAGAGTCTGCGGCAGGTCGCGTAGGCACGGCGTTGCTGGTAGGGCCGGGAGATGAGCGTGACGGAGCGGGGTATGACGCCCTGGGCGGCGAGGAGGTCGCGGGTTCGGGTGATGTTCTCGCCGGTGTTGCGGGCGGTGGTCTCGGTGAGGATGGCGGAGTCGGGGACGCCGCGGGCGAGGGCGTGTTCGCGGTAGTGGACCGCTTCGCCGCGGGAGAATATGCCGATGGTGGTGGGTGCGTTCGCGCCGGTGAACACGATCTGGGGGAACAGCCCGCGGTGGTAGAGAGCGGCCGCGCAGGTCGCGACGCCGAGGTCGTGGCTGCCCAGACCTATGCCGACGTCGGTGGGGTGGGGGGCGTGGTGCATGTCGTGGTAGTTCCAGAGCACCTCGACCGGGCCCCGCAGCACTGCGGGCAGCGAGGCGTCGGGGGTCATGAGCTGTCTGCGATGTCGAAAGGTTCGCGTTCCGGTTATGCGGACGACCGACGGTAGGTGAGGAAAAGCGCGCCGCTTCTCAGCGCGGTGTGGTCGGTGAGCTCCCAGAGTGTGGGGTCGAACGGGACAGTGCCGGAGAACAGCGGAATTCCGGTGCCGAGGGTCAGCGGGGCCAGCTTGACGACGAGCTCGTCGATCTCCGGATAGAGCGCACCGGCGAGCGAGCCCCCGCCGACGAGCCAAAGGTCCTTTCCGTCCTGGAGTTTCAGCTGCCGCGCTGTCGCGACCGGGTCGGTGGCCACCAGCTCGACATCCGGGTCCGGGCTGGTGGTCAGGGTTCGGGAGAAGACCAGGTGGCGAAGGTGTGGGAAGGCGTTCGTCACGCCGGCCCGCAGGCCGGTCTCGTAGCTGCGCCGGCCTTCCAGAACGGTGTCGAAGTGGGTTCCCGGTGCGGTTGTCCGGAGGGCCGTCCGCGCCGCGCCGGGCAGCGTCTCCGGGTATTCGGTGACGAGGTGGGCGAGGTAGTCCTGCGGCACCGGCCAGAATCCATCGGGCCCGGTCGGGTCCGCACCGTCCGGGCCCGCGACGAATCCGTCGACGGTCGACGCGACGAGATAGACCAGCTTTCGCACGACACCACTCCTCGGAAGCGGGGGACGGTGTGGACCACGGTCAGGCGGCCGGCCCGCCGCACGACCCTACCGTCGCCGCCAGAAGTCAAGATAGTCAACGATGTTGACGGCTCGGCCCGATTTTTTCGATCTTGCGGAACGGTGACACGCAGGGAGCACGGAGCGGCCACAAAACCATTGGGCGGACCTGGCTGGCGTGGGGTACGGTCGTCCCGACATGAGGCACTGACACCGCCCGCGCCCGCGCCCGAGGCTCCTGCATCTGAGGCACTGCCCGGCGGACGAAGGAAACCAGCCGCTCTGGTGGTGTCGCATGCCCGCAACAGCTCTGTCCGCCCATGACCTTGTCCGCGTGCTCAGTGGGCGCAGGGTCCTCGACGGCGTCTCCCTCACGGCCGCTCCCGGCCAGCGGATCGGCCTGATCGGGGAGAACGGCGCCGGCAAGTCCACGCTGCTGCGCCTGTTGGCCGGGGTGGACGAGCCGGACGGCGGCTCCGTCGTCCGGCCCGTGGAGCTGGGGTTCCTCCATCAGGAGATGCCCTTCGACCCCGCCGCGACCATCCGTCACGTGCTCGACGACGCCCTGCGCGAAGCCCGCGCGGATCTCGCCGAGCTCGACCGGCTGACCAGCGCGCTCGCCGCCGGCGACTCCGCCCCTGGTGGCCCGGCCGACGGCGAGTCGACCGACAGCGGCGCGGCCCAGGCCGACCTGCTCGCCGCGTACTCCGCGTGTCTCGAACGGGTCGAGGAGCATGCGGCCTGGGACGCGGACCGGCATGCCGAGATCGTCCTTGCCGGCCTCGGTCTCGCGCGGGTTCCGGCCGACCGCGCGCTCGGCTCGCTCTCGGGCGGGCAGCGCGGCCGGCTCGCGCTCGGTGCGCTGCTGGTTCGCCGGCCCGCCGCGGTGCTGCTGGACGAGCCCACAAACCATCTTGACGATGACGCCGCGGTGTTCCTGGAGGAGCAGCTGCGGGCTCTGCCCGGGGTCGTGATCGCGGCGAGCCATGACCGGACTTTCCTGGACGCGGTGTGCACCGACCTGATCGATCTCGATCCCGCGCTGGGCGGCCCGACCCGTTACGGGGGTGCCTACACCGAGTACCAGCAGGCGCGGCGCCTGGAGCGGGAACGCTGGGAGCGTCGGTTCACCGAGGAGCAGGAGGAGCTGGCGGCGCTGCGGCACGCGGTCGCGGTGACCGCCCGCCAGGTCGCGCACAACCGCCCGCGTCGCGACAACGAGAAGATGAACTACGGCCGCACCGCCGGCCGGGTGCAGGACCAGGTGTCGCGGCGCGTGCGCAACGCCGCCCGCCGGCTCGGTGACCTGGAGCGGGAGCAGGTCCGGCGGCCACCGCGGCCGCTGCGGTTCAGGGCCGGCGCGCTCGTCGCCGAACCGTCCGCCTCTCCGTCCGCTGCCCTGTCGTCGGCGGGTGTCCCGGCCCAGGCGGGTCCGGGGCAGGGGACCATCGTGTCGTTGCGGGGGGTGCGTGTTCCCGGCCGCCTCGTCCTCGACCGTCTCGACGTGACGGTGACGGACCGCCTGCTGCTCACCGGTCCCAACGGCGCGGGCAAGTCGACGCTGCTGGCGGTCCTGGCAGGCCGACTCGAGCAGGCCGCCCCCGCGCTCGACCCGTCCGACCCGACACCCGGTGGCGTTCCCGGCGTTCCCGGTACGACCGGCGTGACGGGGGAGGTGCTGCGGCGGGGTGGGCTGCGGGTCGGCCTGCTGGCGCAGGACACGGTCTTCGCCCGGCCGGACCGCACTGCGCGGGACGTCTACACGCTCGCGCTGGGGCCCGAGCGGGCCGCGGCGGTGCCGCTGGCCTCGCTCGGCCTGCTGGCCCCGCGCGACCTCGGCACGCGGGTGGGGGAGCTGTCGGTCGGGCAGCGGCGCAGGCTCGCGCTGGCGCTGCTGGTGGCGGACCCACCCGAGCTGCTGCTGCTCGACGAGCCCACCAACCATCTCTCGCCGGCGCTCGCCGACGAGCTGGAGGAGGCGCTGGGCAGCGGCCCGGGCGCCATCGTGGTCGCCAGCCACGACCGCTGGCTGCGCTCCCGGTGGCCCGGCCGCGAGCTGAGGCTGACCCCGGCCGGGTGACGGCGGCGGCGGGCAGCGGCGCCAGCGGCGGATGGGGACGTCAGCGGCGCATGAGCAGTGTGTCGCCGAACAGGTGCGCGCCGACCATCTCGAAGTTCGTCGCGGCGAGGGTGATGTGGCGGACCGCGGTGTGGACGTCGCGGAAGCAGCGGTCGAGGTCCCCGCCGGAGCGCAGCGCGCTCGCGCCGGCCGCGGTGTGCAGCATGGTGACGGCCTGGACGCAGTTCTCTCCGACGGCGGCCGCGGCGAGCCGGATCACCCCGCTCAGCTCGTCGCCGCCGTTCTCGCCGCGCTCCGTCGCCTGGTCGGCGGCGTCCTCGAGCATCAGCCGGCTGGCGCGGACGAGCGCGGTGGCACGGGCGAACGTGGCCTGCACGGTGTGGCCGCCGGCGAGGGTCTCGGTCGCGCGGGCGGGGACGGTCTGGAGGGCGAGCTGACGGAAGGCGCGCAGCGCGTCCTGGGCGATGCCGAGCGTGGTGGAGGCGGTGGTGAACGGTGCGAAGTCGTAGTAGGCGATGGCGTAACCCCGGGACTTTCGTGCGGTGGGCGGCCGCCGCAGCAGCGAGCCGTCGACGGTCTGGCTTTCGGGGACGACGATGTTGTCCACGGTGAAGGTCCCGCTGCCGGTGCCGCGCAGGCCCAGCGCGTGCCAGTCGTCGGTGAAGGTGGCGGCGCCGCGCGGGACGCACAGCATCCGGATCGGTGCGCTCCCCGTCGGGGCGCTACCCGGAACCGGAACCTGGGCCTGGGCCGGAACCTGGGTCGGGGCGTGCGCGGGTGTCGACCTGCGTGCCGGGGCGTTCGTGGACGTCTGGGCGCAGCCGCCGGTGACGACCGCGCTGGCGACGAGCCAGTCGGCGTGGGTGGCGCCGCTGGCGAACGACCAGCGGCCCCGGAGCCGGTACCCGCCGGGTACCGGCACCGCCTGGCCGGTCGGGTTGATGCCGCCGACGACGAGCCCGTGGCTGCTGCAGAAGATGCGGCAGGCGGCCTGGTCGGACAGGTAGTCGGAGATGCGCCCGATCGCGCCCTGCACGCCCATCTGCCAGGCGGCGGACGGGTCGGTGCGCGCGATCGCCTGCAGCACCGCCGATCCGGTGCGCAGGCTCACCCCCGCGCCGCCGAACGCGCGGGACACCCACATCCGGTGGAAGCCCTGCTCCCGCAACGCGTCGATGACCTCCGGGGAGGTGGCGCGGTCCTCCTCGGCCCGGGACCGGTGCTCGGCGAGCAGGCCGGTGACCTTCTCGACCCGGGTCAGCCACTGCTCGGTCTCCTCGGCGTGGGCCTGAGGGAGGGTGGTCATCGTTACCGGCCGCCTTCGTGTCGCGCTCGTCGCTGGAGTGGACATCCGGCCGGGGCCGCGCGCTGGGGCAGATCCGCATCCACGATCTGATGGTAGGGAATCTCCCGCAGGATCGACGCCTAAAAGGAAATAGTGCCGTGTGTGCGGCTCTCCTGTGGCCTGTTCGCAGCGGTGAAGGTGGCCGGGCCCGCCGACCTTGGTCCCCTTGTGGGGACCCGGCCGGCGTGCTCCGCGACGGGGCCGCCCGGCTACCGGCCGTCGGCGGCGCGCTCGAGCGCGGCGATGTCGATCTTCGCCATGGTGAGCATCGCCTGGGTGGCGCGCTGGGCGCGCTCCGGGTCGGGGTCACCGACCAGTTCGGTCAGCCGGGTGGGGACGACCTGCCAGGACAGGCCGAAACGGTCGGTGAGCCAGCCGCACTGACTTTCCTTGCCGCCGCCGTCGGTGAGGGCGTTCCAGTAGTGATCCACCTCGGCCTGGTCGGCGCAGGGGATCTGGAACGAGATCGCCTCGGAGAAAGTGAACTCCGGCCCGCCGTTGAGCGCGACGTATTCCTGCCCGTCGAGGGTGAAGGAGACCGTCAGGACCAGGCCCTCGGGCCGGTGCATGCCCGGCCCGTAGCGGGTGACGCCGGTGATGGCCGAGTTCGGGAAGACGGAGACGTAGAGCGCGGCGGCCTCCTCGGCGTCGGTGTCGAACCACAGGCAGGGAATGGTCTTCGGCATCGCTGTTTCCTCCGCTGGTCGTGGGCGCCCGCTGGTCGTGGACGCCCGGGTCCGGCAGTCTGGCCTGCCGGTGGTAGGACCGGCGGGCGTGTGTGAACTCATCGGCGCGGCGGGACGTTCTCCCTACGGGCCTGGCAGGGGTTTTTGCGGCGGGCTCGGCTGTCGCGTGTCCGTTGCGGCGGTTTCGGGCTCGTGTGGCGGGTAGTACGGGGAGAATTCGGTCGTGCCGGAGAAGGCGGAGCAACCAATGCAGAGCGACCGAGCCGCGGGCCGGGAGCGCCGGCTGGCCGGCCGGTACCGGCTGGGCCGCGTGCTCGGCAGCGGCGGGGCGGGAATCGTCCGCGAGGGCGAGGACATGCTCCTGCGCCGGCCGGTCGCGATCAAGCAGGTGCGCCTGCCGCCGCTCGCCTCCGAGACCGAGCGGGAGATCATCGGTGAGCGGGTGCTGCGCGAGGCGCGCGCGGCGGCGCGGCTGCGCCATCCCGGTCTGGTGGCCGTCTACGACGTCATCGACGCCGAGGATTCGCCGTGGATCGTCATGGAGCTGGTCGACGGCCGGTCGCTGGCCGAGGAGATCCGTGCGTCGGGCCGGCTCGCGCCGACGTGGGTGGCGCGCATCGGGGTGAGCCTGGCCTACGCGCTGGAGGCGGCGCACCGCGCCGGGGTCGTGCACCGGGACGTCAAGCCGGGCAACGTGCTGCTGACCGCGGACGGGCAGGCCCGGCTCACCGACTTCGGCATCGCCGTCAGCGAGGGCGACGCGACCCTGACCAGCACGGGGATGGTGGTCGGCTCGCCGGCCTACATTCCGCCCGAGCGGGCCCGCGGCGCGCGGGTGGGCGTGCCCGGTGACGTGTGGGGCCTGGGCGCCACGCTGTTCACCGCGGTGGAGGGCGAGGCGCCGTACGCGGGTGAGGGCGCCCTGGCGACGCTGGCGGCCATCATCCAGGATCGGCGCCGTCCTTACCGGTACGCGGGCCCGTTGCAGGATGTGATCGACCAGCTGCTCGATCCCGATCCGGCGCGGCGCCCGTCGTTGGCGCAGGCCCGGGCACAGCTGCGGCGGATCGCGGCCACCGCCGAGCCGCATCCGACCGCCGTGTTCGACGCGGAGGCCGACGCGCTGCTCGACGCCGACGTCGGCGACCGGCCGGACGCGGACCACCCGGACGCGCCCCCGTCCGGGCCGGCGGGAGCCGAGGAGCATGCCGATCTCGGGCCCGATGACGACCTCGGCACCGGCACCGGCACCGGCGGCAGCGCCGGCAGCGGCGCTGGCCGCGGTGCCGGCCCGGGTCCGCCGGCCGGCACCGGGCCGCGGACGGGCCCTCGCGCCGGCTTCGGTTTCGGCTCCGGTACCGGCCCCGCCGCCCGGACCGGGTCCTCGGAGGCAGGCCCAGGACCGGGGCCAAGCCCAGGTGCAGGTCCGGGGCCAGGGCCGGATTCAGCTGCGGGTGCGCGCGCCGGCGGGGCCGGGGGCGCACCGGAACGGCGCCGGCGGGTGGTGCTGCTGGCGATGGTTGTCGCACTGCTGCTCGCCGCGGGTGGGGTCGGGCTCGGGCTGGCCCTGACCGGCGGTTCCGGCACCCCGTCCGCCGGTCAGGTGTCGGGCACAGGTGCTCCCGCCACGCCCGCGGGTACCGGTGGGCCGTCCCCGGGTGCGTCGACCAGCCCCGCCGGTGGGCAGGCCGTGGCACCGGGGGCATCCGCCACTCCGAGCGGCACCGGCACGGCGCCGGCGACGCCTGGTCAGGGCGGGTCGGTGGGCGTGCCGTCGCTGGACAGGCTCGGCACCGCGATCCCGAACGACACCGCGCCCGCGCGGGCGCCGGCCGGCCTCGAGACGCGCCGCGGCGCGGCCGGGTGGTCGCTCGCCGTCCCGCCGCAGTGGGCCGACGCGAGCCGTGACCGGCAGCACGAGACCTTCACGGCGCCCGGAGGCTACCCGGACCTGCTCGTCGAGACGCAGGATGTCGCCGGCCCGTCGTCGATCCGGGCGTGGGAGGAACTGGAGCCCGGTGTCCGGTCAAAGACGGCCGGCTACCAGCGGGTCTCGATCCGCCCGTCGGACGGCGCGGACGGGACGACGTCCGCGGTGTGGGAGTTCACCTTCACCACGGGCGGGCAGACGGTGCACGTCCTGGACTTCGGTGTGGTCCGCAACGGGCATGGCTACGCGCTGCGCTGGCGGGTACCCGAGGCTCAGTGGCAGGACCAGCTCGAGCTGATCCGCACCATCACCGCGACCTTCCGCCCCGGGGGGCCCTGACCGCCGCCGCGCCGCGGCCGACCGCCGAGGCGCCATCGGCGGCGCGGGCCACCGCCGATGGCGCCATCAGCGGCGGCGGCTCAGCCGCGGCGGGGCCGTGCGCTGCGGCGGGTGGCGACCCGCCGGGCCATCGCCCGCAGCTGGTCGGAACTCAGCGGCTGCTTGTACACGGTGGCGTGCGCGCGGACCAGGCCGACGATCGGTTCCAGGTCCTCGTCGGGCGCGTCGATGCCGTGCCGGTCCATCGCGTGCCGCACGGCGGCGCGGCCGCTGTGCTTGCCCAGCACCAGCCGCCGGCGCGCGCCGACCTCCGCCGGGTCGAACGGCTCGTAGGTCGCCGGGGCGCGCAGCACGCCGTGCACGTGGATGCCGGACTCGTGGTCGAACACGGCGTCGCCGACCACGGCCTTGCCGGCGGGAACCGGCCGGCGCGACGCGCCGGCGACCAGCCGCGCCAGCGGGCGGAACGCGGCGGTGTCCAGGTCGACGGGCAGGCCGAGCAGGTGCCGCAGCGCCATCGCGACCTCCTCGGTCGGCGCGTTGCCGGCACGCTCGCCCAGGCCGGCCACCGTGGTGCTCACCCAGGTGAACCCGGCCTGCACCGCGGCGATCGTGTTGGCGGTCGCCAGCCCGAAGTCGTCGTGGGCGTGGATCTCCCACGGCCCGGGGACGGCGTCGAGCAGCGCCCGCAGCCGCGTGTGCAGGGTGATCGGATTGGCCACCCCGACCGTGTCCGCCCAGCGGAACCGGGTGACGCCGAGGCGCCGTAGCTCCCCGGCCAGGTCGATGACGAAGCCGTCGTCCGCGCGGGAGGCGTCCTCGAAGCCGACGCTCACCCGCAGGCCGCGGTCGGTGGCGTCGAGGACGCAGTCGTGGATGCGGGCCCGCGCCCAGGCCCGGTCCTTGCCAAGCTTGGTGCGCAGGTGAAGGTCGGAGGCGGGGATGGTCAGGTGCGCGGCGTCGACCCCGCTGGCGACGGCGGCGTCGACGTCGCGGCGGTCCGCGCGGCACCAGGCGACCACGCCGGCCCGCTCGACCGCCGCGACGACGCGGCGCAGGACATCCACCTCGACCGGCCCCATCGCCGGCACCCCGGCCTCGATCTGGTGCACGCCGGCGGCGTCGAGCGCGACCGCGATGGCGATCTTCTCCTTGGCGGTGAAGGCGACCCCCGGGGTCTGCTCGCCGTCACGCAGGGTGGTGTCGCAGAACCGGACCGGACCGGGGCCAGGCCCGGGTTCCGGCCCGGACCCGTTCTCCCGCGCGTGATCCGGCGGGACGGGGCGCGGCGCGGGCGGGCAGGACGACGTGCCGCTCTTCATGATGGTCACCGGCACTTTCGACGGCTGAGGAGAATCCGGCGCTGGCTGTGTGTTCCCGGTCTCGCGGGCCGGCTCATACAGGCAGACGCACGGTTCCAGGCGACCGGAATCGCTCAGGACCCTATGTTCCGTCGATTTCGTGCGCGGGTCGTGCGGTAGCGGCGAGGTTAACAGGATAGTCCGCGGCGAGGGTGGTACCTTTTCGGGGAAGGGAAATCCTGCGGAGGTCGAAGGATAATCCCCCGCGCCGGGAAATCCGCCCTGCCGCCGGGCGGGCTCAGCCCAGCGACGCGGCGAGCGCCCGGCGGATGTCGCCGGTGCTGTGCAGCGGCACGCCGACCGCCGAGCCGATCGCCCGGCGCAGCTTCGCCAGCAGCTTCTCCTGGGCGTCCGGCGGCGAGATCCGCAGGTAGACGTCGATCACGTCGTCGACCGTCTCGTGGCCGCGCAGCTCCTCGACGCGCTGGTGCTTGTAGACGCCGACCGGGTGGCTCAGCCGCGACGACGTCACATAGAAGTGGATGCGTTCCAGGACGGACGGCAGCTCCTCGGGATGCGTCGCCAGCCGCCGCTTCAGGTAGTAGAGGAACTCGCGGGCGTGCCCGGCCTCGTCCCGGCTGGCACGCAGGTACAGGTCGGCCAGGACGGGTTCCTGCACCCAGGCCGCCATCGCCCGGTAGACCGTGTTGACGGTGATCTCGCTGATCACGTTCGTGGCCAGCGTGGCGCTCGGCGTGACCCCCGGCTCGTAGGGCTCCCGCAGCGCCTCGACCTTGGCCTGCTCGATGTGCACGCCGACGGCGCGCAGCCACGCCCGGAAACCGAAGTGGTGCTGCAGCTCCTGGTAGGCCCAGATGGCCACGAAGGCCGAGCAGTCGTAGTCGTCCGCGAACTCGCTGAGAAAGCCGTGCAGGCCGGGCAGGGACGTCGCCTCGCCGAGCACGACGCCCTTGGCGGTGGCGATGTCCTCGGGCCGGAGGAGGTCGTGCCGGATGTTCTCCAGGCCGACGTCGGAGACCTTCCACTGGAGGCGCTCGTAGTGCAGGAAGGCGTCGAAGCTGTGGGACTCGCCGGCGAGGGCGTCGCCGGCGCCGGATCCGCCGGTTCGGGAATTGCTGCTCGGGGTATTGCCGGTGTGGATGTCGGTCGGTGCCGTGGTGACGGCCATGGGTGGACTCCTTCGGAGATCTCCCGGAGTATCTCGCATCCATTGTCGGTCTGTTTCCGGGAATTCCCAGCCACGGCTCCGGACGGCAATCGCGCAATTCCGCGCGCTAATCGTGCCCTCGAGGCCCTTCGCGGTGGTTCAGGTGGTGCGGACCGGGACGGTGAGCAGGTCCTCGCCGGTGCCGCTGACCACCACGACACGTACGAGCCGTCCTGCCGGGATGGCGGACGTCCCGCGTACGTCGACCGCGCCGCGGTAGTCGGCGGTCCAGGTCGCCGCGGTGTCGCTGCTGCCGTCCTCGGACACGGCGACCAGGGCGCAGGTCGTTCCCGGCCGTACGCCCCACAGCCGGATGGTGAAGCCCGCGCCGGAGGGGACGTCGGCCACCCAGACCTCCGCCCACACGCGGGTGGTCGCGTCCGCCGCCGACACCAGCCGGCCCGCCGGCCCGTCCGGCGAGGATGTCAGCGCCACGGTGCCCGTGATCGACCCGCCGGCGACGACGGCGGCCAGCGCCGCGGCGGCCAGCGCGCGCCGCCGGCGTGCCGTGCGTCGGGACCGGGGGGTCCCCGGGCGC
>NZ_JALKFY010000654.1:0-855 GCF_023242985.1 Frankia sp. Mgl5
CTCACCACGGACGATCTGGCGGCGGAGCTGGGCCGCGACGAGCTCGGCGGTCTTGGGCACGCGGACCTGCTGACCGACCTTGTTCTCGGGGAGCAGCGGGATCCGCGGTGGGCCGGCTGATCCGGCGCCGGATCCGTCGGACGCGGCCGTGACGGCACTCTCGCCGCCGCGCCGCGGCACCCGCAGCGAGTGCCCGCTCCGGGACGTGCTCACATTTGCCGGATTCAGTAACGCCATGATGATGGTCCCCCAGTTCCTCAAGCTGCCGGTGCCCGCTCGTTGTCGCGGCCGGCGGCATCCGTGTTGCCCTTGTCCACGCTCGTCGTCGGCGGTCGGCTCCGCCGGGAGGACCCGTCGGTGCCCGCCGCTGCCCGTCGCTGCCCGTCGGTGAGGCGATCCCGGTCGACCTGGCACCGTTGCGACCTGCGACTGTTGCTCAACTCCGACTACAAGGCGTGCTTGTGAAGTTGCATTGTGGCATCAGATGGACTGGCTGGTTGGGCTGGGAGGAATCAGACCACGGTGTAAACCAAAGATGGCTTGGCTCAATGGGGCGTCATGGTTACTCAAAGTGCTGAAGTGAGGATGCTCAGACCTTGCCGCCGCCGCGCCGGTAGGAGTCCGGTCAGTGGCCGGATCTGCGTGTTCTCCGGCCGTGGCGGTGCGATCCGGGACCGGGGCGGTGTCCCGTGGCCCGTGGGTGGGAGTCTCTCGCGATCACGCTCGGTCGCCGGTCAGCAACCAGGGAGACCACGGCGAGCCGCGGCCGTCGCCGGCCGCGGGTGGCCCCGGACATGAGGTTGGCCCGGCGTCGTTTACACATCTCCGCGCCCACGCGCCGGGCTCCGATGGCGT
>NZ_JALKFY010000654.1:865-3695 GCF_023242985.1 Frankia sp. Mgl5
GGCGTCGCGGTCGGGGGGACCGCGACGCCGGGCCTCGGTGAATATCAGCTGGGGGATGGCGGGCAGGGTGGGCGGGTGTCCGCCTGGCCCGCTCGACGGGGCAGGGGGCTCAGGCGGTGGCCGGCACCTGCTCGTGGCTCTCGATCGTCACGGCCACCGCGTGCACGACCGAGGCGACCCGGATCGCGTCCTGGATGACCTCGCGCGACACCCCCCGCCCACGCAGTTCGTGCTCGTGGGCGGTCAGGCACATGCCGCAGCCGTTCACCGCCGACGCGGCCAGCGACCAGAGCTCGAAGTCGACCTTGTCGACGCCGGGGTTGGCGATGGCGTTCATCCGCAGCCCGGCGCGCATCCTGGAGTACTCCTTGTCCTCCAGCAGGTGCAGCGTCCGGTAGTACACGTTGTTCATCGCCATCAGCGCGGCGGCGGTGCGAGCCGCCTTGGCGGCCTCGGGGCTGAGGTGCTCGAGCGCCTCGGCCTCGAGCTCGGTCAGGGTGGTCGCGCCGCGGCTGGCGATCGCCGCCGTCAGGACGGTGCCCCACAGCTGCTGGGGGTTCAGCTGCGACTGGGAGGTCACCGAGCCGAGGTTGAGGCGCAGGTCCTTGGCGTAGTCGGGAAGCAGCTCCCGCAGCCGGGCGACTCCCATCAGGCCGCGACCTCCGCCGGGGCCGGCGCCGCGGCGCCCAGGGTGGCCTCGCCCTTCTGCCAGTTGCACGGGCACAGCTCGTCGGTCTGCAGCGCGTCGAGCACCCGCAGCACCTCGGCCGGGTTCCGGCCGACACTGCCGGCGGTGACCATGACGAACTGGATGACGCCGTCCGGGTCGATGACGAAGGTCGCCCGCTGAGCCACACCGTCGTCGCCGAGCACTCCGGCGGCCGCGGTGAGCTCGCGCTTGATGTCCGCCAGCATCGGGAACGGGAGCTCGCGCAGGTCGGAGTGGTTCTGCCGCCATGCGAGGTGGACGTACTCGCTGTCCGTGGAGACGCCGAGGACCTGCGCGTCGCGGTCGGCGAACTCGGAGTTGAGCCGGCCGAAGGCGGCGATCTCGGTCGGACACACGAAGGTGAAGTCCTTGGGCCAGAAGAACACGACCCGCCACTGCCCGGTGCGGCTGGTGGAGGTCTCCTGGATGAACGCGGTGTCGGGGTCGCTCGACACGACGCCGGTCAGGTCATAGGCGGGGAACACGTCGCCGACGGTCAGCACCTGGACGATCTCCTTTCGGTGTGCCCCGGAGTGGAGCACGGGCTCCACTCTCGCGATCGGGGACTCAGAAGAGAAATCGAAAGATTCGGCAAGTCTGATAGCTTCTCTCTATGGCTCAACCTCAGCCCACGCTTGCTCAGCTACGAGCCCTCGTGGGTGTCGCGGATCACCGGCACTTCGGTCGGGCCGCGACCTCGCTGCACGTCAGTCAGCCGACGCTGTCGAGCGCCGTCGCCGCGCTGGAACGCACTTTGGGCATCCAGCTCGTCGAGCGGACGACCCGCAGCGTGCTGCTGACGCCGGTGGGGGAGGAGATCGTCCAGCGGGCGCGCGGGGTGCTCGGGGCCGTCGACGACATCGCCCAGCTCGCGGTGCGCGCGCGGGCGCCGCTGTCGGGCGACATCCGGCTCGGCGTCATCCCCACGGTGGCGCCCTACCTGCTGCCCCAGCTGCTGCCGTCGCTGCGGGCCCGCCGGCCGGAGGCGCGGCTGCGGCTGCGCGAGGCGCAGACGTCCGCGCTGCTGGAGGAGCTGCGCGGCGGCTCGCTGGACCTGGCGCTGCTCGCCCTGCCGACGGACGAGCCCGGGGTGGCCGAGCTGCCGCTCTACGACGAGGACTTCGTGCTCGTGACGCCCGTCGACCACCCGATGGCCGGCAGCGCCGCGCTGCCGGTCTCCTCCCTGTGTGGCCGGGACCTGCTCCTCCTCGAGGACGGCCACTGCTTCCGGGCGCAGGCCCTGGACGTCTGCCGCGAGGCCGGGGCACGCGAGCGCAGCGCGCTGCGCGCGGCGAGCCTGTCCACGATCGTGCAGATGGTCGCCGGCGGCCTGGGACTGACGCTGATCCCGGCGGCGGCGGTGGGCGTCGAGGTGGGGGAGGGGCGCGGCCTGGCGACGGCGACCTTCCGCGACCCGGCGCCGCGCCGGCGCATCGGCCTCGCCTACCGGACGACCTCGGCCCGGGTGGCGGACTGGACCCTGCTCGCGGCCGAGATCCGCGAGGCGCTGCCCGGCACGGGCCTGGAGGTCACGCCGGTGCCCGCACCCGAGCGGATACCGGCTCCCGTCGGCTGACCCGGCCCGCCCGGGTCGACCGCGGCTGCTCTCCGTGACGCCCGGCACGCGGCCGAGGCCCGCCCGCCGCCGCCCGCCCGGCCGCGCTCCGCCGGGCCTCCGCCCCGCCATGCCTCGCCCTCCGCGCGGTCCCAATCGGGATGGGAAACGTTGTGATCTCCGTGCCTGAATACCGTTTCCGTGGCCTGGAGCCGTTGCCGCGACGGTAAATTGGCCCGCGTTTGCGCGGGCGGTAGCTATTCGCCGGAATCGTCTCGCGTACCGCGCGTGGCCGGGTCAGCCGGTGCCCGCGCGGGCCGGATCGTCCGGTATCCGAAACCGGCCGGTGGCCCCGCGTCCGGGCGCCCTGGCGATCCGTGGCCGGCCGGTGGCCGATCCGTGGGCTGCTCCGTGGCTGATCCGTCGCGACGCCCGTGGCGATGGAATGTGTGCTGCGGTGACCCCGGCGGAACCGTCGTGCGGGGTTGGGGCGGGGGGGGGCCCCGCCCCCCCCCCCCCCCCCCCGGGGGGCCCCCCGGGGGGGGGGGGGGGCCCCCCCCCGCCCG
>NZ_JALKFY010000654.1:3705-14255 GCF_023242985.1 Frankia sp. Mgl5
GGCTGCCCCGGGGCGCCGCCGGGGGCGTTGTATTGTGGGCGGCGGTCCCCCGGGCGCACCGGGGGGGGGGGGGGCGGCGGGGGGCCCCCCCGGCCGCCCGGAACATGCGCCGCGAGCAGGCAGGACGTGCTGCCCATGGGTGTTTCATCACGGTTTTAACAGGTTCCCTGTGGGTACCACAGCGATGCCGGCCCAGGGGTGGACGCGTGCTCCGGCCGGCGCGCAGGGCGTTGCCCGCTCCCGGCCCCGGCCGCGTGAGCGGTGGCCGTCCGCGGATTCGGCCCGCATGGAACCGCCATGCGCGGCCGACCGCGCAGGATGAGGTACGGAGCCGACGTGAACATCGAGGACGGCGGCGCGGCCGCGGCGCGGGCGATTTCCGTGCCGGGCGCGGCACCATCGGAGACCGCTCCCGAAGAATTCCGATTCACGGCGACCTGTGACACACTCAGGACATATCGCCGTAACCCCTCGGGTCTAGTGTAGGTATTCATGAGCGACGCGCGGATCGCGGCCGTCGGTGTTGAAGAAGAATTCCACATTCTCGATCTCGCTACCAGGCAGCTGGTACCCCGCGCGGAGGAGATTCTGCGCGGCCTCCCCGACGACCAGTTCTCCCCGGAGCTGCTGCGCTCCGTGGTCGAAACCAACAGCCGGCCCTGTACCGACCTCTCCGACCTCCGGGCGGACCTGCTCGACCTGCGCCGCCGCCTCGCCGCGGTCGCCGAGCCGCTGGGCCTCGGCCCCGCCGCGGCGGGAACGGTGCCGATCGTCGACATGTCCGTCCTCGACGTCTCGCGGGACGCGCGCTACATCCAGATGACCGAGGAGTACCAGCTCCTCGCGCGCGAGCAGCTCATCTGCGGCGCCCAGGTCCACGTCGACGTCGCCGACCGCGACCTGGCGATGGCCGTCACCGCTTGGGTGGCCCCCTGGCTGCCGATGCTGCTGGCGCTGTCGGCGAGCTCGCCGTTCTGGCGCGGTGCCGACAGCGGCTACGCGAGCATGCGGACGATGGTCTGGCAGCGCTGGCCGACCGCCGGCGTGGCCGGGCCGTTCCGCACCGCCGCCGAGTACGACCAGCTCGTGGCGGACCTGGTGAAGTCCGGCGTCATCAGCGACCCGGGCATGGTCTACTTCGACGTCCGGCCGTCCGCGCACCTGCCCACCGTCGAGCTGCGCATCTGCGACGCCTGCCCGGACGTCGACAACGTCATCCTGATCGCCGGCCTGTTCCGGGCGCTGGTGTGCCGGGCGATCGAGGCGGTCGAGGCGGGCGCACCGGCTCCGCCGCCACGTGCCGAGCTGCTGCGCGCGGCGACCTGGCGGGCGGCCCGCTCCGGCATCGAGGGCGACCTCGTGGACCTGTCGGGCACCGGCAGTGTGCCGGCCGAGGAGCTGCTGCGCCGGCTGCTCACCGAGGTCCGTCCCGACCTGGAGAAGGTCGGGGACTGGGACCTGGTGCGTGACCTGGCCGAGGCGGCGGTGGGGCGGGGCAGCGCCGCGTCCCGCCAGCGCCGGGCTTTCGCCCGCCGCGGGCTGCTGACCGACGTCGCGGACCTCGTGCTGGCCGAGACGCGCGAGTCGCCGGCGTCGGCGGTCCACCCGCCGGGCACCATCCCGTCGGTGGGCGCGGTGGCAGCGCTGCCGCCGCTGCTGGACCGCTACCAGCCGTCCGGGTTCGACGAGGTCATCGCCGAGGGCGGTGGCGTCCGGCCGCACTACCGCGGCGTGGTGCGCACCCTGGACCGCCTCGGCCCGGCGGTGCTCGCCGAGCGCGGCGAGGCCATGCAGTCCGAGCAGGTCGAGCGCGGCGTGGTGTTCCGGGTGAACGGCGAGACCGAGCGGCGCCCGTTCCCGTTCGACCTGGTTCCGCGGGTCGTCACCGCGGGCGACTGGGAGCGCCTGCAGGCCGGGCTCACCCAGCGCGTGCGGGCACTGGAGGCGTTCCTGCGCGACACCTACTCCGAGCGCGCCGCGGTCGCCGACGGGGTGATCCCGGCCTGGCTGGTGAACGACTCGCCGGGGCTGCGCCACTCCGGTCGGGTCCTCTCCGGGGACGGGTCGCCGCGCTCCGGCGGCGTGCGGGTGACGGTGGCGGGCATCGACCTCGTCCGCGGCGCCGACGGCAAGTGGCTCGTGCTGGAGGACAACCTGCGGGTGCCGTCCGGGATCGCCTACGCGATCGAGGGCCGGCGGCTGACCCGGTCGGCGCTGCCCGAGCTCAACCCGCCCGGCGCCATCCTGGGGGTGGACGCGGTGCCGGCGCTGCTGCACGAGGCGCTGGTCGCGGCCGCCCCGCCGGCGGTGCGCGGCGAGCCCGCCGTCGCCGTCCTCACCGTCGGCGAGGAGGACTCCGCCTACTACGAGCACACCTTCCTCGCCGAGGAGATGGGGGTGCCGCTGCTGACCCCGGCCGACATCCTGGTCGACGACGACGTGCTCTACGCCGTCGACGGCGGGCGGCGGCGCCGGATCGACGTCCTCTACCGGCGGGTGGACGAGGACGAGCTGACGGGGCTGCCGGGCGCTGACGGGCTGCCACTGGGCCCCGGGCTGCTGCGCGCGGTGCGGGCCGGCACGCTCGCGCTGGCGAACGCGCTGGGCAACGGGGTCGCCGACGACAAGGTCGTCTACGCCTACGTCTCCCGGATGATCACCTACTACCTGGGTGAGCAGCCGCTGCTCGACGACGTCCCGACCTATGTGTGCGGTGACCAGGAGCAGTGCGCGCACGTCCTGGAGCACCTCGAGCAGCTCGTCGTGAAGCCGGTGGACGGCTACGGCGGCTCCGGGGTGGTGATCGGCCCGCAGGCCGAGCCGTTCGAGCTGACCGAGGTCCGCGAGCGGATCCTGGCCGACCCGCGTGGCTGGATCGGCCAGGAGATGGTCGCCCTGTCGACCCATCCCACCTGGGTCGACGGTGAGCTCCAGCCGTGCGCGGTCGATCTGCGGGCCTTCGTCTACGCCGGCCGCGAGACGGCGGTGGTCGCGCCGGCCGCCCTGAGCCGGGTCGCGCCGCCGGGCAGCCTGATCGTCAACTCGTCCCGGGGCGGTGGGTCGAAGGACACCTGGCTGCTGCGTCCCTGAGCGTGCCCGACGGCCGGCGGTCCCCTGGGCTGCCGGCCGTCGGCGTTCTGGCGGCATCCGCCGTGCGGGCACGCGTCGGCGTGCGAGCGGGCGGCGGCGGGCCGCCGGGCACGCGGGTGTAGCCGGTTGTGGCGGTTGGTGGCGGATTGGCAGGTTCCGCGACCGGCGCTGTCGCGCACCGCAACATCCTTGTCATTGTGGTGAAACCTTGGCCGTCGAATGTGGTCCTCGGCATGGCACCGCGCCACCCGTCGTCATCGCGGGGCATTCGCCCCGTCGGTCCCGGCGGGTCCCCGGAACCGGGTGGGCGGACGTCGTCGAGGAGGGGAAGAACGGCCGTCTGACCAACCGATCGACGGGAGCTGGACCATGTGCGGGCTGAGCGGGGAGCTGAGGTTCGACGGCCGTGAGGCGGACGTCGCCGCGGTGGGGCGGATGACCGCCGCCATGGAGGCGCGGGGCCCGGACGGGGTCGGCCTGTGGGCCACCGGCCCGGTGGCGTTCGGCCACCGTCGGCTGAAGATCATTGATCTGTCGGAGCGGGGCGCCCAGCCCATGGTCGACACCGCGCTCGGTCTCACCGCGGTGTTCAACGGTTGCATCTACAACTACCAGGAGCTGCGCGACCGGCTCGTCGACGCCGGCTACCGCTTCTTCTCCACCTCCGACACCGAGGTGATCCTCAAGGCGTACCACCACTGGGGCCCCCGGTGCGTCGACCACTTCGCCGGCATGTTCGCCTTCGCCGTGTACGAGCGCGACACCGGCCGGCTCGTCCTCGTCCGCGACCGGCTCGGGATCAAGCCGCTCTACGTGACGCGCGACCCGCACCGCCTGCGGTTCGCCTCGACCCTGCCGGCGCTGCTCGCCGGCGGCGGGGTGTCCTCCGACATCGACCTGGTCGCCTTCCACCACTACCTGTCGTTCCACTCGGTGGTCCCGCCGCCGCACACGATCCTGACCGGCGTGCGCAAGCTGCCGCAGGCCACCATCCGGACCGTCGAGGCGGACGGCACGAC
Organism: Frankia sp. Mgl5; assembly: GCF_023242985.1. Taxonomy (NCBI): domain Bacteria; kingdom Bacillati; phylum Actinomycetota; class Actinomycetes; order Frankiales; family Frankiaceae; genus Frankia; species Frankia sp. Mgl5. The sequence continues at coordinate 7,815 of NZ_JALKFY010000654.1, forward strand.
CCGCGACGAGGTCTACTGGCGGCCCGACTCCACCCGTCAGGAGGAGTACGCCTCCTGGACGGCGGACGACTGGCGGGACGCGATCGGCGAGCGGCTGCGCACCGCCGTGCGCCGGCGCATGGTCGCCGACGTCCCGGTCGGGGTGCTGCTCTCCGGCGGCCTGGACTCCAGCCTCATCGTCGCGCTGCTCGCCGAGGCCGGCCAGCGTGACCTCGCCACGTTCAGCGTCGGCTTCGAGGCCGCCGGCGGCGAGTCCGGCGACGAGTTCCACTACTCGGACATCATCGCCCGCCGCTTCGGCACCGACCACCACCAGATCCGCGTCCCCGGCGACCGGCTGCTGCCGGCGATCGACGCGGCCGTCGCCGCGATGAGCGAGCCGATGGTCAGCCACGACTGCGTCGCGTTCTACCTGCTCTCGCAGGAGGTGGCCCGGCACGTCAAGGTCGTGCAGTCCGGCCAGGGCGCGGACGAGGTCTTCGCCGGCTACTCCTGGTACCCGCCGCTGGCGACCGTCCCGCGCGGCGACGCCGTCGACGCCTACCTGCGGGTGTTCGCCGACCGGCCGCACGCCGAGCTGCCGGCGATGGTCGAGCCGCACCACCTCATCGAGGGCGACGCCAGTCGGCACTTCGTCGCCGAGCGGTTCGCCGAGCCCGGCGCCGAGACCTCGGTCGACGCCGCGCTGCGCATCGACTCCACGGTGATGCTGGTCGACGACCCGGTGAAGCGGGTCGACAACATGACGATGGCGGCCGGCCTGGAGGCCCGCACGCCCTTCCTCGACCACGAACTCGTCGAGCTCGCCGCCGCGTGCCCGCCCGAGCTGAAGCTCGCCTCCGGCGGCAAGGGCGTGCTCAAGGACCTCAGCCGGCCGCTGATGCCGGTGGACGTCATCGACCGGCCGAAGGGGTACTTCCCGGTGCCGGCGATCCGCCACCTCGACGGCCCGTTCCTCGCCCGGGTCGCCGACGCGCTGACCGACCCGGTCGCCCGGGGCCGCGGGCTGTTCCGCAAGGACTGGGTCGACGAGATGCTCGCCGACCCGAACTCGAACCGCACGACGCTCGGGGCGAACGCGCTCTGGCAGGCCGCCCTGCTCGAGATGTGGCTGCAGACACAGGGGGTGTGAATGATCCGTCCGGTCGAGTCGGCGCTCACCGGCATCCCGTCCCGGACCGCCGCGGCGCGGTCTGAGACCACCACGGCACCGGCTGGCGCCCTGCCGGCCGGTGCCGTCCCGGTCCAACCGGTGGACTCGCCGGTCCCGGGAGCGGCCGAGCCGCCGCTCCCGGCACCGCGGGACCTGGTGGACGAGTGGGCCGCGCCGCCGAGCGTGCGCGGGCCCGCACCCGGCCCGGACGGCTCGATCGCCTTCGTCGGGGACGCCACCGGGCGCCCGGCCCTGTGGGTCCGCGCGGCCGACGGGACGGAGCGGGTCCTCGACACCGGCCCGGCGCACGTCCGGTCGGCGCTGTGGTCCCCGGACGGCGCCTGGATCGCGATCACCGTGGCCCCGGGCGGCGGGGAGCACACCGAGGTCCACCTTGTCCGCCCGGACGGCACGGCGGCGCACCGGCTGGCCGGTGGCGTCCGGCCCGGCACGGCGGGAGCCGTGGAGGCGTGCGCGGCCACGGTCTCCCGGTGGGCGGCGGGCGGCCGGCTGCTCGTGGTCACCGAGTCGGCCCGCTCCGGGCTGACCCACGCGGTCGCCGTCGACCCGGCCGGCCACCGCCGCCACCTCGCGGTGGGGCTGGCCCTGCAGGTCTGCGCCGTCCACGAGACCGCCGACCGGTGGCTGCTGCTCCTGCGGGAGGGCCCGCGGGGCGCCCGGCGCGTGCTGGTGGCCCGGGTGGACGCGCCCGACCCGCTGGCACCGGCCGCCGCCCTGCTCGAGGCGTTCCCGCTCAACGACGAGATGGCCGGCGGAGTGGCCGGCAGCGGGGGGACCGCCGGAGGGGTCGCGACCGAGGCGTTCGAGGTCGCGGGCGGCACCGCCACGGCCGTCTCAGGCACCTTCGCCGCGGACGCCTCGCGTGCCCTGCTCGCCTGCGACCTGGGCCGCGAGCGGCCGGGCCTGCTCGAGGTGCCCCTGGACCCGCACGGCCGGCCGGGGCCGACCCGACCGCTGGCCGGCCGGGACGACGCGGACCTGGAGCGCTTCCTCCTCCTCGACCCGGCCACGGCCGTGCTCGGCTGGAACGTCGGCGGGCGCACCGAGCTCGCCGTCCACAGCCTGGACGACGGGACGTCGCGGGCCCTGCCGCCGCTGCCGCGCGAGGTGGTCACCGGCCTGCTCCCCGGGCCCGGCGGGGCGAGCCTGCTCCTGGCGCTGGACGGCTCCACCGCCCCCAGCGAGGTGTGGACCTGCGACCTGACCGGCACCGCGGCGGACATTCCGCCCGGCACCGCGTCGGACGCCCCGGACGGCACCTCGGCGGGCACCTCGGACAGCGGCGTGCCGGCCTACCGCTGCCTGGTCTCGCACACGCCGACGGCGTACCCCACCGTCGAGATCACGGCCGTGGCCGCGAGCGGGACGCACACCCCGGGCCCAGGCACGGGGCCGGGCCCGGGCACGGCGGGGGTGCCCGAGGTGCCCGGCGGGACGGAGGACGTGGGCTACCGGTTCGTCCGCCCGATCGCGCGCCGGTTCCTCGCGCACGACGGGCTGGAGCTCACCGGCTGGTGGTACCGCCCGCGGGTGGCCCCGGGGCCGGTGCCCACCCTGCTCTACTTCCACGGCGGCCCGGAGGCGCAGGATCGCCCCGTCCTCAACCCGCTCTTCCACGCGCTGCTCGCCCGCGGCATCGCCGTGTTCGCGCCGAACGTGCGCGGCTCCACCGGGTTCGGCCGGTCGTTCGAGGAGGCAGACCACCTGGCCGGCCGCTTCGCCGGGATCGCAGACGTCGCGAGTGCCGTGAACCACCTGGTCACCGAGGACCTGGCCGCGCCGGGCCACATCGGCGTGGCCGGCCGTTCCTACGGCGGGTACCTGACGCTGGCCGCGCTGGTCTGCCACCCCGAGCTGTTCGCCGTCGGCGTCGACGTGTGCGGGATGGCCGACCTGGAGACCTTCTACCGGCACACCGAACCGTGGATCGCCGCGCCGGCGGTCACCAAGTACGGCGACCCGGCCACCGATCGTGACCTGCTGCGGGCGCTGTCGCCGCTGCACCGGATGGACGCGCTCGCGGCCCCGCTGCTGGTCGTGCACGGGGCCAACGACACCAACGTCCCCGTGTGCGAGGCCGAGCAGACCGTCGCCGCGGCCCGGGCCCGCGGGATCCCGTGCGAGTACCTGCTCTTCGAGGGCGAGGGCCACGAGGTCGCCGAGCGCGCGAACCGGCTGGTGTTCGTCCGCGCCGTGGTGGAGTTCGTCGCGGCCCGCCTGACCGGCGCGCAGACGCCGGCGGACACCCTCGGCGAGGCCGTCCGACCGATCGAAGCCGTCTGACCCCGATCGAGGCCGTCTGACCGAATCGAGGTTGTCTGACCGATCGCGCCCGCGGCGGTCGGCAGCGGTTGGCGCCGGTCAGTGGCGGACGGACGGGCCGGTGGGCTGGTCCGCCCGTGCGCGTTCCAGCAGGAGCAGCTCGCCGGCCTCCTCGTCGTGCGCCCGGCCGATCACCGACAGGCCCAGCCGGCGCGCGACGCTGACCGACGCGTCGTGCGCCGGCGGGACGACGGCGAGCACCCGCCGGACTCGCGGGTCCTCGAACACCCAGTCGAGCAGCAGCCGCCCGCCCTCGACCGCGTACCCGCGCCCGGCGAACTCGGGGTAGGTGGCGTAGCCGAGCTCTACGGTGCCGTCCGCGTCGGGCGGGCCGGACAGCGCCGGCGACCCGACCGCGGCCCCGGTGGCACGGTCGACGGCGAGCCAGGCCCACCAGCCCAGCTCGGCCGGGCTGGCCGCCAGGCGGTCGCGCGTCCGGGTGAGTGCGCCCTCCTCCAGCGGGGGAGCCGCCAGCGGGTCGGGGAAGACCGCCCCGGTGGCCCGCTGCGCGCCCGCGCGGTCGCCGCCGAGCAGCGCTCCCAGCGCCTCGACGGTCAGCGGCCGCAGGCACAGCCGCGGACCGTTCAGCACCGGGCCGCCCCCGCCGACCGGCGCCGGGCCGTCTGCGCCGGGACGGGGTGAGTCGGGACAGTGTGGGTCGGCCGTCGACAACGCTGCTCCTGAAGGCATCCTGGGGTCTCTCTGTGTACGCCCGTCCGGTGTGGGCGGGCCCGCGTGACCGGCGCCGATCTCCCGGTCGCGCTGGGGACCCTAGCGGGGGGGTCCGACAGTTCGCGAGGCGTTTTCGGCCCGGGCGGCGTGTCCGAGCCACCGGACGAGTGCCGAGTCTCGGGCGCCGCACCCGGCGGGATGTACGCCGTCCACACAGCGCCGTCCACACATCACGCCATCGAGCTGTAACAATGCGTAATGTGAAGATAGAGGAGCTGGAGGCCGAACGCACCTGGCTGGCTTTCGATCCCATGCGGCAGCTGCGTCCTCATCTGACCTCGACCGGGTTCGTCAAGCTGGTGAACGAGGTGCAGCGTCCGCAGGGGTACCGCCTGGTGGGGTCGTGGGACGGCGAGACCGGGAGGGTTGTGGCGGCCGTCGGCTTCCGGGAGAGCAGCTCGCTCGCCTACGGCCGGCACCTGCTAGTGGACGACCTGACGACGATGCCCGGCATGCGCGGGCGCGGGCACGCCACCCGGCTGCTCGCCTGGGTCGAACGGGAGGCGAAGCGCCTGGGCTGCGCGCAGATCCACCTGGACGCCGGTACGCACCGCCACGAGGCCCACCGCCTCTATCTGCGCAACGGCTACATCATCCCGTCGTTCCACTTCGCCCGCCGCCTCTGAACCCTCCCCGCCGGCTCCGGCCCCTCCGCCGTCGTGTGTCGCCGTCCTGTCCCGGTGCCCCGCCGTCCTCTCCCGCCATGGCACATGATCATCGCGACCGGGGGGGATTGAAACCTGTTGTTAATTGAGCGCTAGATAGCGTCGAGTAGCGCTGTATGGTGGTGGTATGAATCTCAAGGAGTGGGCGGCTGCGAACGGGGTCGGGTATTCCACCGCGCGCCAATGGTTCCTTGAGGGCAAGTTGCCGGTCCCGGCCCGCCGGGTCGGGGGGCTGATTCTCGTCGAGCAGCCCGCCGTCCCGGCCCCGGTTGATCTGGCTGTGGTGTATGCCCGGGTGTCGTCCGCCGACCAGAAGCCCGATCTTGACCGGCAGATCGCCCGGGTCACGACGTGGGCTGGAGAGCGGGGCATCCCGGTCGGGCGGGTGGTGACCGAGGTCGGGTCGGCACTCGACGGCCACCGGCGGAAGTTCCTCGCCCTGCTGCGCGACCCGGCGGTGACGACGATCATCGTCGAGCGTCGTGACGGGTTCGCCGGGTTCGGCGCCGACTCTGTCGAGGCGGCGCTTGCCGCGTCGGGTCGCAGACTTCTCGTCGTCGATCCGGTCGAGGTGGACGACGACGTCGTCCGGGATATGACGGAGATCCTGACGTTGATGTGCGCCCGGCTCTATGGCCGCCGGACCGCCGCGGACCGGGCCGCCCGGGCGGTGGCCGCCGCTACCGGGGACGTGCCGTGAAGGTTCTCCAGGCGACCGGTTCGCGCTCGACCCGAACGACGCCCAGCTCGCGGATCTCCGTGTAGACATGCCGGGGCGGCCGGTTCGTGTTCAACTGGGGTCTGGCCCGGGTGAAAGCCGCCCTGTCGCAGCGGGAGGCGGAGCAGTCCTACGGCCTGACCGGGGACCTGCTCACCCCGGTCCCGTGGACGCTGCCCGCGTTGCGGCTTGCGTGGAACGCGGCGAAGAACGAGGCCGCCCCGTGGTGGTCGGAGTGCTCGAAGGAGGCGTACTCCTCCGGCCTGGACCAGCTCGCCCGCGGGTTGAAGAACTTCACTGATTCCCGCCCGGGGAAGCGGGCCGGTTTCCCCCGGTTCAAGAAGCGGGGCAAGGCCCGCGACTCGTTCCGGTACACGACACCGGCGTCTACGGCCCGGCCAGCGATCTACAGGCGAAGCTGCCCCGCATCGGCCGGGTCAAGGTCCACGAGGCGATGGGCGTGCTCACCGGCGACCGCGACCTGAACGCCGCGGTCAACCTGCGTCACCTCGTCGCCGCCAGTACGTCGGAGACGGAAAACGCCCGTGGAGCCGACCGGTAAGACCCAGCTTGCTGGGCGGGTGGCTGTGAAGCGGGAACCCGGCACCGCGCGAGCGGGTCAGACCGGGGGTGCCTCACCGAGAGGCGAGGCGGCATGACCAGGCGTTACCAGGCGCTCGCAGGCAACGGTGCGGTTAGCCCCCGGACGAACTGACGGGCCAGCTCCGTCGCCGGGCCCGGCACCGGCGATCTACCGTCGGCACAGACGGTCCTGACCCGCCCGTCGGGCCCGGGCCCCCCCGGGGGGCGCGGGGGCGGGGGGGGGCAAA
>NZ_JALKFY010000655.1:0-14198 GCF_023242985.1 Frankia sp. Mgl5
CGGTCGCGGGGTTGATCGAGTCGACCGCCCGCTCGGTCTCGACAAACTTGCCGTCGATCAGTAACCGCTTCACAGCCGCTCCTCGTTGATCGCGTGGGCTCCTGGTGGGCCACGGGGGCGCGCCGCTGCCGGTGCGCCGCGGCATGAGCGCCGGGAGCTTTTGTGTCACTACGATAATGACACTAATTGGACCGTCAACCGGCTTGTGTCGCTCCCGCCGTCCCCGCCACTCCCACCGCCCAGCGTCCGGTCCCGCCCCGGCGCGACAGCCCGAGGAGCCGCTATGAGCCTTCCGGCCGACCAGCACGCGGACGGGAGCGATCCAGCCCGGCAGACGCGCCGCTACGACAGCCCGGTGCGCCGGGCGCAGACCGCGCAGACGCGGGAGCGCATAGTCGCCGCCGGGACGGCGCTGGTCCACTCGTTCCCGACCTGGGACTGGCGGGGCCTGACGTTCCGCGCGGTCGCCGAGCGCGCCGGCGTGAGCAAGCGGACCGTGCACCGCTACTTCGCCACCGAGGGCGAGCTGCACGACGCCATTCTCCGCAACCTCGAGAAGGAGGCCGGGGTCGTCTACGAAGGCCTCGACCTGGACAACCTCGCCGACACCGCGGCCGGCGGGCTGGCGACCCTGGACCGCTTCGCCGCCTCGCCGGGCCTGAGCGGGGAAGCCGTCGAGCCCACCCTCGCCGCCGACCGCCGCCGGCGCGAGGCGCTCGCCCGCGCGGTCGCCCCGCCGACGGCGGAATGGACCGACACCCAGCGGCGGATGGCGGCCGCGATCCTGGACATCCTCTGGACCGGGCACGTCTACGAACGGCTGGTCACCGCCTGGAAGCTCGACCTGGACGCGGCGACGGGCGCGGTCACCTGGGCACTGGACCTGCTGGCGGACGGCATCCGCGAGGACCACCGGCCGCAGCCGCGACCGCCCGCGCGGTAACCCGGCTGGGTCAGGTGGGCCGCAGCCGGGTGGCCAGGCCGGCGACGGCCAGCCACACCTCGTCGGACTCGGCGGCGAGCCGTGCGTTGACCTGACCGAGGCGGTCGGCGAACAGCCGCCCGGCGGCGGTCGGCGCCACCGCCCCCGAGCCGACCTCGTCCGTCACCGCCACCACCCGCCGGCGCGTGGCGCGCCAGGCCTCGACGAGTCGGTCGACCGCCGCGCCGAAGTCCGGATCGTCCAGCCGGGCCGCCACCCACAGCGAGACGCTGTCGACGAGCAGCGCCGGCCCGGGGGAGCGCAGCAGCGGCTCCAGCTCCTGGGTCTCCACGGTGTGCCACCGGGCCGGCCGACGTTCCCGGTGGACGGCGACCCGCGCGGCCCACTCGGGATCGGACCCGTCCGGCGCCCACCCGGTGGCGACGTAGACGACCTCGGGCTCTGCCCGCAGCCAGTCCTCGGCCTGGGCGGACTTTCCCGACCGGGTGCCACCGGTGATCAGTACCCGGCGTGGCTCCGCTGTGCCGCCGTCCGGGAGGGCCCCGCCGGGTGGGATCTCCAGGACGCTGCCGTCCGGCGGGGCCTCGGCTCCGATGCGGGCGAGCCGTGCCGCCAGCTCGCCACCGGGCGGGTTGCGGTGGCTGAGGTGGACGGCGAGCACCCGGGTCGAGGGCACGACCGCGCCCAGGCCGCGCAGTTCGGCGACCAGCTCGGCGAAGTCCGGGAGGTCGAGATGCTCCCCGAACCCGGGCCGGTCGCCGTTGTTCTCCTCCAGCAGCACGACGTCGAACGCGCGGCCGGCCAGCGCGGCGAGCGTCGCGGGCGGCAGCGGGACGGCGGTGTCGCACCCGTACAGCAGGCGCGCCCCGTCCGGCGCGGTGACGTCGTAGAGCACCGCCGGCCCGATGCTGTCGTCACCGTGCCGGGCCGCCACCGGGCGGACCAGGTAACCCGGCCCGTCGGGCCTGTGGGGCTCGCCCGGCCCGGTGGGTTCACCCGGCCCGCCGAGCTCGAGGTGATCGCCGGCGACGGCCGGGAGCAGGCGCAGCGGTGAGCCCTCCCCGCCCGGCTCGGTGCCCTCCCAGCGGCGCAGGAAGGCCCGGCACACCTCCAGGGCGGCCGGCGGCGCGACGACGTCCAGCGGCTGGTCGGCGACGGTCGACCAGGACCGCCACATCAGCGCCTCCGGGCCGAGGTGGTCGGGATGGGCGTGCCCGACGAGAACGTGGCGCAGCCCCGCCAGGCTCACCCCGAACCGGGACGCCGCCCGCGGCACGTCCGGACCGAAGTCGATGAGCAGCCGGTCGTCGACGAGCACGGCCGTCTGGCCGCGGGGCTCATGCGCGCGGGCCCAGGCGCAGGAGGCGCACTCGCACCACGGGTTCGGCCATCCGTCGGCCGAGCCCGTACCCAGCAGCGTGAGCCGCACCGCGCCGGACCCCGGGCGATCAGGAGTGCGAGTGCGGGTGGCGCTTGCGCTCCCACAGCGTCATCAGCGTCAGGACCACGGCGAGCGCCGCGATCGCGCCGAAGGTGAGCAGGCAGGCGGCCCACCAGACGATGCCCCCGTCGTGGTGCTCGGTTGTCTCGGCGAGTACCGCCGCGGCGGTGTAGGCGGGTGTCACTTGTGCCTTCCTTTCTCCGGGCTGAACCATGCTGCTCGTGTGTCACTCGCGGGTCCCGACGTTACCGACCTTCGGGTCGCCGGTGCCTTGCTCGTGGGCCGATCCACGGGCTGGCGCGGATCCGTCCCGTCCCGCGGTGGGTCGCGCCGCGGATGAGTTGCTCATCGCCAGCGGCGCGGGACGGCCTCGCGTCCGGTCCGGACGCGCTTTGATGGTGTGGTGGGCATTTCCCGGGGTCGGTGGTGGCCCCGGCTCGGCGGCCGACGCCGCCGGACGTCGGGAAGGACGTGGACCGTGAGCTGGACCTGGCGGTATGAGGGAGAGGACGGCTCGGTCGTGGCGGTCGGCGGCGCGGACGGGTCGGAGTCGTTCACCAGCCAGGGGGACGCCGAGACGTGGATCGGCGAGACCTGGCGAGAGTTGCTGGATCTGGGCGTGACGCAGGTGAGTCTGCTGGAGGCGGGCCGGCGCGTCTACGGGCCGATGAGCCTGCGCCCGGTGACCTGAGGGCCGCCTCTCCGGCTGCCGGGCCGGCCCCTGCCCGCGGGTAGCAGAGCCCGCGGATCGAGTCCCACCGAACGGGCCCGAACGGGTTGACACCCCCTCGGCTAACGGTGTTAGCCTTACCTCGTTGGCTAACGGTGTTAGCCAACGATCGGAGCCCGAGAAGACAGGGGAGATCACAATGGCGAGCAGCGGCGCGAACCCGACCGGCGACACCCGGGCCGACGACGCCCGGCACTACCGGCGGCCCAACTGGTTCACCAACACGTTCCTCAACCGCCCGGTCGCGCTGGTCACCCGGACCGGGCTGAGCCTGTGGGGGAGCCGGGTGCTCGAGGTCCGCGGCCGCACGTCCGGCGAGACCCGGCGGTTGCCGGTGAACCTGCTCACGCTGGAGGGACGGCAGTACCTGGTCTCCGCGCGCGGGCACAGCCAGTGGGTCCGCAACGTGCGGGCCGCCGACGGCGAGCTGGCGCTCGTCCTGGGGCGCCGACGGGTCCGCTACCGTGCGGTCGAGCTCAGCGGCGATGAGAAGATCCCGGTGCTGCGGGCGTACCTGAAGAAGTGGAAGGCGGAGGTCGGCGTGTTCTTCGACGGCGTGGGCCCGGAGTCGGCCGACGAGGAGCTGGGCCGGATCGCGCCGCGGCACCCGGTCTTCATCCTCGCCGCCGCCTGATGACGGACCTGCGGCTGCCGGCGGCGCCGCGGCCGGCGGACACGGGGCCACCTGCGGACACGGGAGTGCCGGCGGACCCGCCGCGGCCGGCCGTGCCGGTTGAGCGGGTCGCGCTGCGCCCGACGCCGCCCACGCGGTCGCCGCGGGTGACGGAGATCATCGGTGCGGCCCGGCGCCTGCTGGAGGACGAGGGCGTGGGGTCGCTCACGATGCGCCGGCTCGGCGAGGTGCTCGGCATCCGCGCGCCGTCGCTGTACAAGCATCTGCCGGGCAAGCACGCGGTCGAGGCGGCCCTGGTCGAGACCGCGCTGTGGGAGGCGGGGGACGCCCTGCACCGCGTGGTCGACGGGGCCGGCCCGGGCGACGTCGTCGGCCGGCTGCTGGCCGAGTACCGGCGGTACGCCCTGGCCCACCCCAACCTGTACCGGCTCACCGCGGTCGACCCGCTCGGGCGCGAGGGCCTGACGGCCGGCCTGGAGGACTGGTCGGGTGAGCCGTTCTACCGGGCCACCGGTGAGCCGTACACGGCGCAGGCCCTGTGGGCCGCGGCGCACGGCGCGGTCGTGCTGGAGCTGGCGAACCGGTTCCTGCCCGGCTCGGACCTCGACCGGACGTGGGCGGCGCTGGCCGCGGCCTTCACCGCCCCCTGAACCCCCGGGCGCCGCGCGGTGGCGGTCAGGCCTCCGGCTCGGCGGTCGCCACGCCGGCGAGCACCTTGTCGATGCGGGCGAGCAGCGCCGGCTCCAGGACGACGCCGGCCGCCCCGACGTTGTCCTTGACCTGCTCGGGCCGGGAGGCGCCGACGATCGCGGACGCCACGTTGTCGTTCTGCAGGACCCAGGCGATGGCGAGCTGCGCCATCGTCAGGCCGGCCTCCGTGGCGATCGGGCGCAGGTGCTGCACGGCCGTCAGGACCTCGTCGGACATGAAACGGGCGATGAAGCCCGAGCCGGTCGCGCCGGTCGCCCGGCTGCCGGTGGGCGGCGGCTGCCCGGGCAGGTACTTGCCGGTCAGCACGCCCTGGGCGATCGGCGACCAGACGATCTGGGAGATGCCCAGTGTGCGGGAGGTCGGCACCACCTCGGCCTCGATGGTGCGCCACAGCATCGAGTACTGCGGCTGGTTGGAGATGATCCTGTCCAGGCCGAGCTCGGCGGCGATCCGCGCGGCGTCGGCGATCTGCGCCGCCGTCCACTCCGAGACGCCGACGTAGAGGACCTTGCCGGCGCGCACCAGGTCGTCGAAGGCGCGCAGCGTCTCCTCTAGCGGGACCGTCGGGTCGTAGCGGTGGGCCTGGTAGAGGTCGATGTGGTCGGTGCCGAGCCGGCGCAGCGAGTTGTGCGCGGACTCGATGATGTGCTTGCGCCCCAGGCCCTTGTCGTTCTCGCCGGGGCCGGTCGGCCAGAAGACCTTGGTGAACAGCTCGTAGGACTCCCGGCGGACTCCGGCCAGGGCCTCGCCGAGAACCGACTCGGCGCGGGTCTGGGCGTACACGTCGGCCGTGTCGAACGTGGTGATTCCCTCGTCGAGCGCAGCGTGCACGCAGGCCTTCGCCGTATCGGCCTCGATCTGGTCACCGTGGGTGATCCAGTTGCCGTAGGAGATCTCGCTGACGGACAGTCCACTCCGCCCGAGGCGTCGATGCTTCACACCGGAACACTACGCACCAGCTCCCGGGCCCGGGCAACGTCCGGCCGTGCCTCGTCGTGCCCGCCGCCGAGCCGCGAGCCGCCGGCCGCGAGCGACAGCTGTCGGCCGTCAGCTGTCGCCGCGGGACACCCGGGGGCGGGGCATCCGCCAGCGGCGCGGCAGCAGGGCCCGCTGCGCGGCGTAGGCACGCACGCGGACGCCGGAGTCCGGGTACTTCTCGGCCACCCGCCGGCTCACCTGCCGCGACAGCACGATCGAGTCGGCGACCACGGCAACGATCCCGAGCAGCATGACGTAGGTGGCGACGAGCCGGACGTAGGAGTTCGGCACCAGCCCGCCGACGAAGTACACCACCGCCGCGGCCAGGAAGAACGGGCCGATGTTGATCCGGGTGTCGACGAAGTCCCGGGCCAGGACGCGTTCCGGCGCCCGCTCGCGGGGCGGCAGGCGGCTGACGTCGCCGGCCATCATCGCGGCGCGGTACTGCTGGCTCTGCGCCCGCCGGTCCTCCCGCTCGATCCTGCGGGCGTCCTTGCGGTTCGCCGGGGTGCGCACCGCGCCGCCGCGGGTCCGCGCGGCGCGTGCCTCGGACCGCTTCGGGGTCGGCCGGCCCTTGCCGGCGGTGACCCGGGCGCTCGCGCCGGCGTCACCGTCGGCCTGGTCGACCGCGCCGGCGGACGGCTCCTCGTTCTCCGGGCCGGGCACGGGCTCGGGGCTCCGCTTCTTCAGCAGCGCCATCAGGGCAGGGTCAACATCTGGTCTAGGGCCTTCCGGGAATAGGTCGCGACCTCGGGGTCGACGGTGATGCGGTTGACGGTCTCACCGCGCGCGAGCGCCTCGAGCGCCCACACCAGGTGCGGCATGTCGATGCGGTTCATCGTGGAGCAGAAGCACACCGTACGGTCGAGAAAGACGATCGTCTTGTCAGGATGGCGGTTCGCCAGCCGTTGTACCAGGTTCAGCTCGGTTCCCACGGCGAATGACGACCCGGGCGGGGCCTCGTCCACGACCTTGATGATGTACTCGGTGGAACCGACCAGGTCAGCGGCGCTCACGACCTCGCGCCGGCATTCCGGGTGCACCAGGACCTGTACCCCCGGCACCCGCTCGCGCACCTCGTCCACGCATTCCCGGGTGAACCGCCCGTGCACCGAGCAGTGCCCGCGCCACAGGATCATGCGTGCGTCGCGCAGCTGCGCGCGGCTCAGGCCGCCGCCGGGGCGCCGCGGGTCGTAGACCACGCAGTCGGCCTCGGACATGCCCAGCTTGTCGATCGCGGTGTTGCGGCCCAGGTGCTGGTCTGGCAGGAAGATCACCCGCTGGCCGCCCCGCTCGCCGAAGGCCCAGTCCAGCGCCCGCTCGGCGTTCGACGAGGTGCAGATCGTGCCGCCGTGGCGGCCGGTGAACGCCTTGATCGCCGCCGAGGAGTTCATGTAGCTGACCGGCACCGTGCCGGTGGCGACGCCGGCGTCGAGGAGGTCGTCCCAGGCCTGCTCGACCTGCTCGGCGGTGGCCATGTCGGCCATCGAGCAGCCGGCGGCCAGGTCGGGGAGGATCACCCGCTGGTGGTCGGCGGTGAGGATGTCGGCGCTCTCGGCCATGAAGTGCACGCCGCAGAACACGATCGCGCTCGCCGCCGGCCGGGCGGCGGCCTGCTGGGCGAGCTTGAAGGAGTCCCCGGTCACATCCGCGAAGGCGATGACGTCGTCACGCTGGTAGTGGTGGCCCAGGATGAAGACGTCGTCGCCGAGCGCGGCCTTGGCGGCGGCGGCCCGCCTGGCGAGGTCGGGATCAGCGGCCGGGGGGAGATCGCCGGGGCACTCCACGCCCCGTTCGCTCCCCGGGTCGGCGTCGCGCCCGAGCAGGAGCATGGCGAGCGGTGAGGCGGTGACGCCCAGGCGTTCCAGGGCCGGGTTGGTGGTCATGTCCGCTCCTTCGGGCGACCGACCGGGGGCCCGGTCGCCTCGCTCGCTGCTCGTGGCCTCGCTGTGGGCCGCCTGCTAATGGTCGTTCAGACTCTAACTCCGGAACGCCTGGTCTGCGCGAACTTGGTCCGGTCGGACCCCGGGGGCCTGGTCCGGTCGGGCCCCGGAGGGCGGACGGATGTCACTTGCGCGTCGTGGCCGACCCACGAGTCGCTGGCTACGATGGGAAGCGGATCCTGCCTCGCGGTGTTGAGCAGGAACGGCGGCACAGCAGGTGCCGCCCGTGGGGAGTCGTCGCCCGTTGGCGTCTCCTCGCGTAAGGCCGCCTTGGGTACCAGCAAGCCTGGTGAACCAGGCACGTCCACAAGGGCAGGGAGCAGCCCCTATGACCGTGCAGGACACAACCGAGACCGAGACCAGGCCGAGCAGCGTCGTTCTCACCGACACGGCCGCCGGCAAGGTGAAGACCCTGCTCGAGCAGGAGGGGAGGGATGACCTCCAGCTCCGGATCGCCGTGCAGCCCGGCGGTTGCTCTGGCATGCGCTACCAGCTCTTCTTCGACGAGCGCCAGCTCGACGGCGACACGGTGCTCGACTTCTCGGGGGTCAAGGTGGCCGTCGACCGGATGAGCTACCCCTACCTCGGCGGCGCGACGATCGACTTCGTCGACACGATCGAGAAGCAGGGCTTCACGATCGACAACCCGAACGCGCAGGGTTCCTGCGCGTGTGGCGACTCCTTCCACTGATCGGGCGCGGGCGAGCGCGGGCCGTCCCGGTGGGCCGCGTCTCGTCTCCGGTCGGCGGGGGAGGTAGCTGATCCCTCGATACGGATACGGAACCCGGTGTGGTGCTTCTTGCCACACCGGGTTCCGCCGTTTCCGCCCCTGCCCCGAACGCCCGCCCCTGTCCCGAAACGGTCGAAGGCCGGACGCAGGGTCACCACGGGGCGACGTCCCTCCGGGGTGCGCGGGGGCTGCCGGTAGGCTGCTCCATCGTGCGTATTGCCGTGACTGGTTCCATCGCCACCGACCACCTCATGCGCTTTCCCGGGCGGTTCGCCGAGCAGCTGCTCGCCGACCAGCTCGAGCGGGTCTCGCTGTCGTTCCTCGTGGACGAGCTCATGATCCGCCGCGGTGGGGTCGCCGCGAACATCTCCTTCGGCCTGGGGCGCCTCGGCCTGAACCCGATCCTGGTGGGAGCGGTCGGGGAGGACTTCGCCGACTACCGCTCCTGGCTCGACCGGCACGGTGTCGACACCGCGTCGGTCTGGGTGAGCGAGATCGCGCACACCGCCCGCTTCGTGTGCACCACGGACAACGACCTCTGCCAGATCGCGTCCTTCTACCCGGGCGCGATGAGCGAGGCGGCCAGCATCGAGCTGCGCCCGGTCGCAGAGCGCCTGGGCGGGCTCGACCTGGTGGTGATCAGCCCCAACGACCCGCAGGCGATGGTCCGGCACACCGAGGAGTGCCGCGAGCGCGGATACTCCTTCGCGGCCGACCCGTCCCAGCAGCTCGCCCGGATGGAGGGCGACGACATCCGTTCGCTGATCGACGGCGCGGCCTACCTGTTCTGCAACGAGTACGAGAAGGCGCTGCTCGCGTCGAAGACCGGGTGGAGCGACGAGGAGATCCTCGGCCGGGTCGGCGTGCGCGTCACCACCCTGGGCAAGGACGGCGTCGTCATCGAGGCGCCCGGCGCCGCGGCGGTCAAGGTGCCGGTGGTCCCGGCGCGCTGCACCCCCGACCCCACCGGGGTGGGGGACGCCTTCCGGGCCGGGTTCCTCGCCGGGCTGTCCTGGGAGCTGTCGCACGAGCGGTCCGCGCAGGTGGGATGCCTGCTGGCGACCCTGGTGCTCGAGACGGTCGGCACCCAGGAGTACAGCGCCGATCAGGACGACATCGTGAAGCGCCTCACCGAGGCCTACGGCCCGGAGGCGGCCGCGGAGGTCGCCACGCACCTGCAGGCGTTCTGACCCAGGTGTCTCAACTCAGGCGGCGGACGAGGTAGGAGCCCGGCCCGGCGCCGGGTGCGGCGGTGAGCAGGTCGTGGCCCCGCATCCGGCACCAGGCGGCCACGTCGGCCGCGGCGGCCGGGTCGTCGGCGAGCAGCTCGATGATCTCGCCCACATCGACGTCGCCGATCCGCCGCGCGAGCTCGATGATCGGGATGGGGCAGCGCCGCCCGCGCGCGTCCACGACCGCCGCCGGCGAGCCGTCGTTCACAGGCCTGCCGCCCCGGCGCGCTCGCGGACGGCGCGCACGGCGGGCGGCAGCGCGTCGAGCAGCGCCTCCAGGTCGGCGTCGGTGGAGTCCCGCCCGAACGACACGCGGAGGTTGCCGTGGGTCAGCGCGCCCATCGCCACCAGGACGTGGCTGGGCGTCAGGGTGTCCGAGGTGCAGCTCGACCCGGAGCTGACGGCGATGCCGGCCCGGTCGAGCTCGTCCAGGAGTGCCTCGCCCGCGACGTAAAGGCATGAGAAGGCCACGATGTGCGGCAGTCCCACCGCCGGGTCGGTGCCGCCGGGGCCGAGCAGCTCGACGTCCTCGACGAGCTCCGGCAGGCGCCGGCGGAGGCGCTCGGTGTAGCCGGCGAGCCGGGGCGCCTCCGCGTCGATCTCGGTGGCGCGCACGGCGAGCGCGGCGGCCGTGGCGACGACGGCGGGAACGTTCGGGAAGCCGGGAACCCGCCCGTGCTCCCGCTCGTCCGCCGGCAGCGGGTTGGCCCACCTGGTGCCTGTGCGGACGGCGAGGATGCCCACCCCGGGCGGCCCGCCGAACTTGTGTGCGCTCGCGGTGAGCAGGTCCGCGCCCAGCTCGGCGAGGTCGACGGGAACCCGCCCGACCGTCGTCGCCGCGTCGGTGAGCAGCGGCACCCCGCGCCGGCGCAGCGCCCGCGCGACCGCCGCGACCGGCTGGACGGTGCCCACCTCGTGGTTGGCGTGCTGCAGGGCGGCCACGGCCGTTCCCGGGTGGGCGTCGAGCGCGGCCTCGAACGCGGCCGGGTCGGCGCGGCCGAGGCCGTCCACACCGATCGTGACGACCTCGCCGCCGGCACGTTCGTGGCGCTGCGCGGCGTGCAGGACGCTGGAGTGTTCCACGGCACTGACCACAACCACCCGCCCGGCACGGCGGCGGGCGGCGGCGGTGCCGAGCAGCGCCTGGTGCGCCGCGGCCGTCCCGCTCGCGGTGAAGCTGATCTCGCTGGTCCGGGCGCCGAGGACGCCGGCGACGGTCTCCCGGGCGGCGTCGAGGAGCATCCGCGCGCGGCGGCCCTCGCGGTAGAGCCGTGCGGGGTCGGCCCAGCCGTCGTCGAGCGCGGCGAGCAGGGCCTCCCGGGCGACCGGATGCAGCGGCGTGGTCGACGCGTGGTCGAGATAGGCCGGCACGAGAGTGACGCTACGCCCGTCCCGGGGCAGCTGGCCGGACGTTGCGGGGCCGCGTGGGGGCATTCGCGCAGCCAGGCGGGGCGGCGGGGAAAGGGCCGGCGGGGTGCCGCGAACAATGCGGGTGGCGGATACGCCCGCCGGGAGCTGGAACGTGCCCACGGCGCGCCCGCCGATCTGCCCGGATCAAGGGCCCTCCGGCCCGTCCAGGATGCCCCGCGGGTCGTGTCTCACAGCTCCGGACGGGGCCTGCGGCGAGAAGCTCGTCCGCTGCTGGGATACGCTGCTGCCGCACCATCTACAGCGTGTCGAAGACAGTCGGAAGACGAAGCAGCGAGGCCGGTTGGACCGGCCGGCCCGCGAAGCGTTTACGCGGTCACGAGGCGGTGGCGGGGCTCATATCTCCTCCGCCGGCCGCGCGGCCGCTAGTCGTGGGAGGCAGGACCTGGTGAGGAGATCCTTCGGTCGGACCCGGCCGTCGCTCGCGGATGTCGAGGACACGCCGATGGCCCCGGCTGACACCGCGGACGCGGACGCGTCGCCGAGCCGTCGGGTTGGGCACCGACGGCCGCGCCGGCGCCGCGTCAATGCGCGCCTGGGCGCCACGCTGGTGGCCGTCGGCCTGCTGGCGACCGCCTGCGACGTCCCCAATTTCGGATTCCCGGACGGTGTGACCAACCACACCCCGCGGATCCTGAACATGTGGCAGGGCTCGGTGATCGCCGCCCTGGCCGTCGGTGTGTTCGTGTGGGCCCTGATCTTCTACGCGGTCGTCGTGTTCCGGAAGCGCAGTGATGTTCTGCCGCGCCAGGTCCGGTACAACCTTCCCGTCGAGATCCTTTACACCGTCGTGCCAGTCGTGATCGTGGCGGGCCTGTTCTACTACACCGCTCGCGACGAGTCCGAGATCACCAAGCTCTCGGACAAGCCCGACGTGACGGTGAACGTCATCGGTTTCCGGTGGAACTGGCAGTTCCAGTACCTGGACACCGGCAAGACCCCCGGCAGCAACCAGGTCGAGGTCACCGGTCGTCCCGGCGAGGCGCCGGTGCTCGTGCTGCCCGAGGGCCGGTCCGTCCGGTTCGTGCTGACGTCACCGGACGTGATCCACTCGTTCTGGGTGCCCGAGTTCCTGTTCAAGCGGGACGTCGTCCCCGGGCGGGTCAACCAGTTCGAGCTCACCGCCACGAAGACCGGGACGTTCGTCGGGCGATGCGCCGAGCTGTGCGGCACCGACCACGACCGGATGACGTTCTACGTCAAGGTCGTGCCGGGTGCCGAGTACGACCGCTTCATCGAGGAACGGGAGAGCGCCGCGATCAGCGCGTCGCCGTCCTCCGGCGTCACCACCGGGAGTGTCCAGTGACCCTTCTGCACGAGTCGCCCGCCGGGCCGGCCGGGCACGCCCATGAGCCGGTGAACCACGAGAAGCCGGCGATCGCGAACCTGCTCGGGTACCTGAGGACGACGTCCCACAAGGACATCGCGATCATGTACTTCCTGACGTCGTTCGCGTTCTTCGTCATCGCCGGCATCCTCGCGATCTTCATCCGTGGCGAGCTGGCCCGCCCGGGGCTGCAGTACTTCTCCAACGACCAGTACAACCAGTTCTTCACCATGCACGGCACGCTGATGCTGCTGATGTTCGCGACGCCGCTGGCGTTCGCGTTCGCCAACTACCTCGTGCCGCTGCAGATCGGCTCGCCGGACGTCGCGTTCCCGCGGCTGAACGCGCTGTCGTACTGGCTGTTCCTGTTCGGCAGCCTCACCGTGTTCGCCGGGTTCCTGAGCCCGGGCGGTGCGGCCTCGTTCGGCTGGTTCGCCTACGCGCCGCTGAGTAACCAGCTCTACTCGCCCGGGGTCGGCTCCGACCTGTGGGTGCTCGGCCTGACGGTGCAGGGGCTCGGCACGATCCTCGGTGCCGTCAACTTCATCACCACGATCCTGTGCCTGCGCGCCCCCGGCATGACGATGTTCCGGATGCCGATCTTCTGCTGGAACCTGCTGGTCACCTCGATCCTGGTGCTGGTGGCGTTCCCGGTGCTGGCCGCCGCGCTGCTCGCGCTCGCGGCGGACCGAAGGTTCGGGGCCCACATCTTCGACGCCGAGAACGGCGGCGCGATGCTGTGGCAGCACCTGTTCTGGTTCTTCGGGCATCCCGAGGTCTACATCATCGCCCTGCCGTTCTTCGGGATCGTCACCGAGATCATCCCGGTGTTCTCCCGCAAGCCGCTGTTCGGCTACAAGGGCCTGGTGTTCGCCACCATCAGCATCGGTGCCCTCTCCGTCGCGGTGTGGGCGCACCACATGTTCGTCACCGGCGCGGTGCTGCTGCCCTTCTTCGCCTTCCTGTCGTTCCTGATCGCGGTGCCCACCGGGATCAAGTTCTTCAACTGGATCGGCACGATGTGGCGCGGGCAGATCAGCTTCGAGGCGCCGATGCTGTTCGCGGTCGGCTTCCTGGTGACGTTCCTGTTCGGTGGTCTCACCGGCGTGCTGCTGGCCAGCCCGCCGATCGACTTTCACGTCAGTGACAGCTACTTCGTGGTCGGACACTTCCACTACGTCGTCGCCGGCCTGATGTTCGCGGCCTTCGCGGGTGTCTACTTCTGGTTCCCGAAGGTCACCGGCCGGATGCTGAACGAGAAGCTGGCCAAGCTGCACTTCTGGACGCTGTTCCTGGGCTTCAACGCCACCTTCCTGGTGTTCCACTGGCTGGGCACCCAGGGCATGCCCCGGCGGTTCGCGGACTACGGCCCGAACGACGGCTTCACCACCCTGAACACCGTCGCGACGGCGGGCTCGTTCCTGATGGGCCTGTCCACGCTGCCGCTGCTGTACAACCTGTGGTACTCGTACCGCAAGGGCCCGATCGCCGCGGTCGACGACCCGTGGGGCTACTCCAACTCGCTGGAGTGGGCGACCTCCTGCCCGCCGCCCCGGCACAACTTCCGGTCGCTGCCGCGTATCCGCTCCGAGCGACCCGCGTTCGACCTGCACTACCCGGCGGTCGTCGGCAGGGCGGACTACCACGCCACTCCGGAACTCGGTCAGGGAGCCGCGCGATGAAGGTAGAAGGCTTCATCTTCAACTTCTTCGGCTTCTTCGCCGGAGCGATGGCCCTGGTCTACTGGTTCTGGGCGAAGGACCCGACCGGGACGGCCGCGCTCACCCTGTGCGCGGGCATGGGCTTCCTCGTCGGCGGCTACCTGGTCTTCACCGGCCGGCGGATCGGCATGCGCCCGCAGGACCTGCCGGACGCGGAGGTCGTCGACGGTGTCGGGGAGCTCGGGCACTTCACCCCGGGCAGCTACTACCCGTTCTTTCTCGCGGCGAGTGCCGCGGTGGCCGCGATGGGGCTGGCCTTCGGTATCTGGATGACCATGCTCGGCGCGGTCCTGACGTTCACCTTCGCCGTCTGCCTGGTGATGGAGAACTTCTGGAACCCGCCGATTCCCGAGGACTGATCGGCACCACCGGTCCGCGCC
>NZ_JALKFY010000656.1:0-13803 GCF_023242985.1 Frankia sp. Mgl5
ACGGCGGTCGGGTGAATCCCACCGGACTCACCCGACCGCCACAGTCATCTACACAACAGCCCACACCGGACGGCCGGACGTCCGTCCACGCCGGTCGGGACGGATCACTCAGTCCGGCGCGAAGCTGTAGAGGTACAGGCCGGCCGAGCCGGCGACGGCCAGGCCCGTGGAGTCCGGCAGCCAGCAGCAGCCGCGGGCCGCGCCTTCGAACCGGATCATCGTGCGGCACTGCCAGGTCAGCGGGTCCCAGACCCGCACCGACCCGTCCCCGCCGACCGTCGCGAGCCAGGCGCCGTCCGGGGAGAAGCTCGCCTCCCGCACCGTGTGCGCATGACCGTGCAGGACGGCCAGCGCCCGCCCGGTCGCGGCCTCCCAGACCCGCACGGTGTGGTCCGCACCGGTCGAGACCAGGACGCGGCCCGCCGGGTCGGTGGTCAGCCCGAGCACCGGGTCGGTGTGGCCGGGCAGCGAGGCGCGCTGCTCGAGGGTCGCCACGTCCCAGATCCGCACGGTGGCGTCGTCCCCGCCGGAGGCGAGCCAGGTGCCGTCCGGACCGGCGACGCAGGCCTGCACCCCCTCGGTGTGGCCGGCGAAGGTGGCCATCCACTCCCCGGACTCGGTGTCCCACAGCCGCACCGAGCCGTCCTCGCAGCCGCCGGCCACCCACGAGCCGTCCGCGGCGACCGTGAAGCCGAGGATCGCGACGTCGGCCGTCAGCACGGCGCGGACGACGCCGGTGGCGGGCTCCCACAGCCGCAGGGCGGTCGGCTGCGCCGACACCACGACCCAGCGCCCGCCGGGACCGGCCCGGCAGCCGCGGGCCGGGCCGGGCAGGCCCGCCATCGCCGCTCCCGGCTCGCCGGTGACCGGGTCCCAGGCCGTGACGGTGCCGTCGTCGCTGGAGGAGACCACCAGGCCGCCGGCCACGACGGCGCAGCCGCGGGCCCCCTCGTTGCGCCCCGCGGTCGACGGGCGCGGCAGGTCGCTGCCGGTGCTCCAGACCCGGATCGTGCCGTAGCGCCCGGCGGAGGCGATCCAGGAGCCGTCCGGGGCGACGACGCAGGCCCGCGTCCCGGTGGCCCCGGTGAGCTCGGCCCGCTGGCCGCCGGTGGGGAGATCCCGGACGGAGATCGCGTCCCCGGCCGGCGCCACCAGGTAGGAGCCGTCCGGGGCGACCGCGCAGGCCCGTACGGGGCGGCTGCCGTCGCTGAGCACCCCGGTCTGGCGGCCGGCGGCGGTGTCCCAGCGACGCAGCGTGCCGTCCTCGCCCGCCGAGACCAGCCAGGAGCCGTCCGGGCCGAACGCCAGCGCGAGCACCGGACCGGCGTGACCGGCCAGCCGCCGGAGGATCTCGCCGGTCAGCGGGTCGTGCAGCCGGATGGTCCCGTCCTCGCCGCCGGTCGCGACGACGGCTCCGCCCGGCCCGGTGGCGCAGCAGCGCAGCCGCCCGCCGGTGACCGGCACCGCGAGCCTCGGCGTGCCGGTGGTGGCGTCCCAGGTCCGCAACGAGCCGTCGTCGCCGACGGTGATCACACCGGTGCCGTCGGCGGTCACCGCGCAGCCGTTCACCGGGCCGTCGTGCCCGCGCAGGACAAGCCGTGCCACCGGGTCGGCCCCCTCGGGATCCCGGCCCCGCCGCTCCCGCTCCCCGGTGTCGCCGGGATCACCCGGCTCGAGGTCGTCCAGGTCGCCGCGGACGTCGTCGCCGCGGATGTCGTCGCCGCGGATGTCGTCGCCGGGGACGTCCCAGATCCGGGCGGTGCCGTCCTCGCCGACCGAGACGAGCCAGCCGCTGCCGGGCGCGGCCGCGACGCCGAGCACCTGGCCGACGTGGCCGGTGAGCACCGAGCGCGCCGTGCCCGCGCCGACCGTCCAGGTGCGGACGGTGCCGTCCATGCCGGCGGAGGCCAGCCACGACCCGTCCGGGGCGACGGCCAGCGCGAGGACCTGGCGGTGGTGGCCGGCCAGCACCCGGCGCAGCGCGGGGTGCGGCTGGTCGGGCAGCGTCCACCGGTTGACCAGCCGTGGCCCGTTCAGCCGCCGGGCCAGCGCGGCGCGGGCCGGTTCGAGCGCGCGGATGCCGTCGAGCCGGCTCAGCAGGGTCGTGCCCAGCGCCTCCGCGGGCTCGGTGGGGCCGAGCAGGTGCGCGTTCTGCCCGAGCGCCCGGCTCAGCGCGGGCAGCACCGGGTCGTCCGGCCGCACCCTGCCGGCGACGGCCAGGTCGGCCTCGACCGCCACCGGCCCGAGCCGGGCGACGGAGAGCTTCCCGACCGTCCAGCGCAGGTCCCCGAGCAGCGCGGCGAGCTCGTCGTGCCGGCCGGCGCCGGCCAGGTGCCGGGCGAGATGCTCCCAGAGATAGCCGGCCCGCTCCGGCGCCGTCCACCACGGGGCACGCACCCCGCCGGCCGGCTCGGACCCACCGGCCGGGTCGTCAGCACCGCCAGCGCCGCCGGTGATCATGCCGGCGAGCGCGTCGCACAGGACGCCGTCCAGCTCGCGCAGGCGCTCCGCCCCGACCCGGGCCCGCAGGTAGGTCCGCAGGACGTCCTGCAGCACCAGCGACGGCGGGTCCCGCCGGTAGGCCACAACGAGGGAAAGGTCTGCGAACTCCTGGCACAGGTCGTCGACCTCGTCGGGGTCGAGATCGCCGGTCGCCGCCCAGTAGGCCTCCAGGACGTCCCGCGGGATCTCCACGTCCTCGCCGAAGACGGCTAGTTCGAGGTAGCGGTCGAGCCGGTCGCCGGTGAGCAGGCCCAGGCTCGCCGACAGCGTCGCCTCGACGGCGAGCGTCCGTTCCTCGACCCGGCTGACGTCCAGTGCGGTCGGGCCGCGCCGCTCCAGCCGGCGCAGCACCCGCTCGGCCGCGCGGGGCACCGACATGCCATCCCGGGTCTGGCGGACGACCGCCCGGTTGACCAGCGCGAGCAGCACCGGCCAGCGGCCGGTGACCACCAGCAGCCGGCGCAGGACGGCGTCGGGCAGCGGCGCGGGGACATCCCTGGTCAGCAGGCTGACCGCCTCGCCGTCGGCCATCGCGGGCACCTGGACGACGTCGGCGTCCGGCGGCAGGCCGCGCATCCGCGTGGTGATCAGGCGGACGCAGCCCGGCCCGCCCTGCAGGAACGGGCGTAGCTGGGCGCGCCGCCACACGTCGTCCAGGACGAGCAGCCGGGGCTCGGCGCCGAGCAGCTCACCGAGGCGGAACCCGGCCTGCTCGGGGTCCGACAGCGTCGGGCGGACCCCGGACAGCGCCTCGCTCAGGTCGTTGATCCGGTCGGCCAGGTGCGCCCCGGCCAGCGACTCGCCGAGGGTCACCCACAGCACCCCGCCGCCGAACCGGCGGGCGATCCGCGTGCTGCCGCACACGGCCGCGGCCAGCGTCGTCTTCCCGAAGCCGCCGGCGCCCGCGAGCACGACGGGGCGCGGGACGACCTCGGCGCCGATCGGGGGGTCCGAGGCGTCCGGGGCGTCCGGGGCGCTCGCGGCGTCCGGGGCGCTCGCGGGCGGCAGCAGCCGGCGCAGCACGGCCTCGGTGAGCTCCGGGCGCTCCACCAGCCCCCGGACGGCCGGCACCATCCAGGGACGGCGCAGCCATCCACCGCCAGGGCCCAGACCCGGGACGAGGACGGGCCGCGGGCCCGGGGGGACGTCGCCGAACCCGGGCAGCGTGCGGGTCGCCCGCCGCTCGCTGTCCCGCAGCTTGACCAGGGCGTCGAGCACGGCGGTCTCCAGCCGGCCGTCCCGGAACCCGGCGACGATGGTGCCGCCGTCCCGCAGCCGCGCCCGGAAGGCCTCCTGCCGCTCGCCGTAGGCGGGGTCGACGAACTCGCGGAAGGGGACCTCCGCGTCGTCCTCGAGGAGGAACACCAGGCGGGGCATGCCCGCCTGGGTGGCCGCCTGGAACTCGAGCTCGGTGTAGGAAAGGTGCGGCAGCTCCCGGACGGGCGACCCGTAGCGGAACCCGATGAGACCGATGTAGACGTCGCTCTCCTGGACCTGCCGGACGCAGAACTCGGCCGGGTTGTCGGCGCGCGCGCCGAAGTACTCCATGTCGACGACGCGGTCGCCGGCCAGCGCGACGGCGCGCTCGGCGGCGGCCACGAACGACCGGTCCCGCGGGAAACGCCGCAGCTCGGCGGTGTGGCTGAGGAAGATCGCCCGGCGGCGGTCCGGGCCGCGCGGATCTCCCGCCCACGGGGCGACCACCCCCGCGGGCCACATCCCGGGCTCGCCCCGCAGCTCGACCGGACCCCCCGCCACCACGTCCGGCGCGGCGGGCACAGCGAGGCTGCCGGGCGGTTCGGACGGCAGCCGCTCCGGCACAGACACATCCGGCAAATTACCGGATCACCTCCGACAGGGCGCGCCGACGCTTCGGCGGCGCCGCCCGGGTCGGCGCCGGTCGTCACCCGAAACCGCGCATGTGCCGGAAGAACTCCGTCGATCAGGTAATAAGGACCAGTGGACATCACCCCGGCCGCCGAACCCGCCGCCGCGCCCGCGCTCGCGCCGGACGCCGTACCGGTCGTCCCAGACCTCGACCACGAGGCCATGACGGCCGCGCGCCACCGGCAGGGCCTGCTCACCAAACCGCCGGGCGCCCTGGGCCGCCTCGAGGACCTGTCGGTCTGGATCGCCGGCGCGCAGGGCACCTGCCCGCCGCGGCCGTTGCGCCGGGTCCGGGTGGTGGTCATCGCCGGGGACCACGGCATCGCCACGGCCGGCGTGTCCGCGTTCCCGTCCGAGGTGACCGCGCAGATGGTCGCGAACTTCGCCGCCGGCGGCGCGGCCGTCAACGTGCTGGCCCGCCAGGTCGGCGCGTCGGTGCGGGTGGTGGACGTCGCCGTCGACACCCCCGTGCCCACCACGGCGGGCGGGGCTGACGGCAGCGCGCCTCCCGAGCGGTACCGGGTCCGGCGCGGGAGCGGGCGGATCGACCGGACCGACGCACTCACCGCCGCCGAGGTCGACGCCGCCTTCGCCGTCGGCCGGCTGATCGCCGACGAGGAGATCGACGCCGGCGCCGACCTGCTCGTCCCCGGCGAGATGGGCATCGGCAACACCACGCCCGCCGCCGCCGTGGTGGGCACGCTGCTCGACCGCGAGCCGATCGAGGTCGTCGGCCGCGGCACCGGCATCGACGACGAGCGCTGGATGCTCAAGACGGCCGCGATCCGGGACGCGATGCGCCGCGCCCGGCCGTACGCCGGCAACGCGCGCTCTGTTCTGCGGGTCGCCGGTGGGGCGGATCTCGCCGCACTCGCCGGCATCCTCGTCCAGGCCGGGGTGCGGCGCACGCCCGTCGTGCTCGACGGCGTGATCGTCTGCGCGGCGGCGCTGGCCGCCGAGATGATCGCGCCCGGGGCGAAGCAGTGGTGGGTGGCGGGGACCCGTTCCACCGAGCCGGCACAGCGCCTCGTCCTCGACCACCTCGGGCTGGAGCCGCTTCTGGACGCCGGCCTGCGGCTCGGGGAGGGCACCGGCGCGCTGCTGGCCGTCCCGATGCTGACGGCCGCGCAGGCCACGCTGGCCGAGATGGCGACGTTCGACCAGGCCGGGGTGAGCGCCAAAGAGCCGGCCGCGCCCGACGCCACCGACCCCGCCGACACCGAGCCGGGCGCTCCCGAGGCCCACGCCCTCGAGCCCGGCGCCCCCGGCAGCTACGAGCCGCCCGCGGTCGGCCCGGGCGCACCTGGGCCGACCGGTTCCGGCCTGCCCGGACTCGATCTGGGGATGCTCGGCCTGATCACGCCGGACTCCACCCAGACCGGGCCCACACCTGCCGAACCGGCCGCTGACAGGCCGGGCGCCGATGGGCCGGGCGCGGGCGGCACTGCCGGCAGCGCGCCGTGACCGTCTGATGATCGAGGCGCGCGCGGCCTTCACCCTGCTGACCGTGCTGCCGGTCCGCGGCCCGGAGCGCCTGGACCGGGCGGTCGCCGGGCGTGCCATGGCCCTCGCCCCGCTGGTCGGCCTAGCGCTCGGATTCGTCAGCGCGCTGGTGGTGCTGACGACGCGCATCGTCACGAAGGTCCCGCACGAGCGCCCCCAGACCCTGCTGCCCGCCGTGCTCGGGGTGGCGCTGCTGGCCCTGCTCACCCGCGGCCTGCACCTGGACGGCCTGGCCGACGTGGGGGACGCGTTCGGGGTCCGCGGCGGGCGGGAGCGCGCGCTGGCCGTGATGCGGGAGTCGACGATCGGCGCGTTCGGGGCCGTCACCGTCCTGTTCGTCGTGCTCATCCAGGTGAGCGCGCTCAGCGTCACGATCACCGCGCACCGGGGAACCGTCTCGATCCTGGTCGCGGCGATGGCCGGGCGCCTCGCGGTCACGCTGTCCTGTGTCGAGGGCATTCCCTCCGCCCGGGCCGAGGGGCTCGGAGCCCTGGTCGCCGGCACCGTGCGGCGCCGGGACGCGGTGCTGGCGACGGTGGGCGTCCTGCTCGTGGCCGGGCTGGCCGGCCGGCTCGACTACGACGGCGGCGACACGGGCCGGGCGGTCCGCGCGATCGTGGCCGCCGCCGTGGGCGTCGCGGTGTCCGTCGCGCTACGGCGTTGGCTGGTCCGCCGCTTCGGCGGCATCACCGGGGACACCCTCGGCGCGACTGTGGAGATCACGTCCATGGTCACCCTGCTGATGATGGCGTCGACGATCCCGAATCCGGTCCTGCACGCCCTCGGCCTCCACTAGTACCGAGTAGTACCGAGCCGGTGGAAGGTTCCGCGGACGTATCCGTTCGTACCCGAGCTGGCATACGACGCCGTGCCGCCGGTTGGCACAGGCTGGGCGTTCCGGTGCGCCGCGGAACACCATGATCGACCGCGGTCCGTGGTGGCCGCGCCTGCGCCGCGCTGGCTCCGTGCCAGGCCCGCCTGGTCCCCATCCGGTCCCGCCAAGATCACCTGTTACGGGCAGCGCGAGTGTCGTTGCGGTACTGGGCCGTCCGCCCCGCTGCTACAGCCCGCGGCCGGCCGGCACCTTGGTGCCAGTGCGACGAAACCTCGTAACGATCATCCAGATCGAGCCGCCCGGGACCGGGCCCGAAGTTACCCGCTGGTAGATAACGGTGCCCAGGGCTCCCGGAGATCCTCTCGGAGCCCGTCCCTCGGGATCTCCGCCTCCTGGAACCGCTCGCAAAGCGTTGTCCGCCGGTACCCCTGCGTGGCTCACTGGTCGCCACCACCGACACGCAGTCGGTACGCAGCGCCGCGCAGCACACAGGGGCGCGGGCCGAGGAGGACCTGTGAGACTCCGTTCCAGCCGTATTCAGGGCCCCACCCCCGACGCCATCGAGGCCCGGAGCAGGCCGCCCTCCCGATGGCACGCGCCCATGGCAGCGGCGCTCACGGGCCTCGCGCTGTTGGCGTTATCGGCCTGCTGGACCACGCCGGGCGGCGGCCCGGGCGGACCTCCGCCCGACACCGCGGCCGACCTGTCGCAGGAGCTGACCGGCGGGAACGGCCCGTTCATCGGCGCCGCCATCGCGGTGGACCTGGCACAGGCCGGCTACGTCGAGCACGAGTACGCCGCTGCCGGGACGGCGTCGTCCTACCGCGCCGTGGGCGGCCTCGCCCAGGACGGCCGATGGACGTTCGAGCCCGACGGGTCCGCCCCGTACCGGACCCGGGTCCTCGTGCGCCGGCCCGCCCAGGCGGCGGACTTCAGCGGCACCGTGATCGTCGAGTGGCTGAACGTCAGCGGCGGGGTGGACGCCGACCCCGAGTGGGCCAACCTGCACGAGGAGATCACCCGGCAGGGCCATGTCTGGGTCGGCGTGTCCGCGCAGCAGATCGGCGTGATCGGCGGCCAGGTTCTCGTGCAGGCCCCCGGCCCCGGCTCGGAGCTCGCCGGCAAGGGACTGAAGGCGATCGATCCGGCCCGGTACGGCTCGCTGGCGCACCCCGGCGACGGGTTCTCGTTCGACATCCTGTCCCAGGTAGCCCGCGGCCTCCGGGCCGGCGCCGCGCTCGACGGCCTGCAGCCGCGGCGGCTGGTCGCCGCGGGCGAGTCCCAGTCGGCGTTCGCGATGGTCACGTACTACAACGGCGTCCAGCCGATCACCGCCGCCTTCGACGGCTTCTATGTGCACAGCCGGGGCGCCTCCGCGCTGCCCCTGGTCGGGCCCGGCCAGGGGGCGGACCTCACCGGCGCGCTGCTCAGCTCCCCGACGACGTTCCGCACCGACCAGACGGCACCCGTGTTCGACGTGCAGACCGAGTCGGACCTGACCGGCATCCTCAACTCCAGCAAGGCCCGGCAGCCCGACAGCGACCGCTTCCGGCTGTGGGAGGTCGCCGGCACCGCACACGCCGACGCGCACCTGCTCGGTGCCAACGCGGCCTCGATCGACTGCGGCGCCCCGATCAACGACGGTCCCATGCACCTGGTCACGAAGGCTGCCCTGCGGGGGCTCACCGACTGGCTGGAGACCGGCCGGGCACCGGTCACCGGCCCGCGCGTCGAGCTGACGGAAGGCCTGCTGCCGGGCGTGCGCCGCGACGCGGACGGCATCGCCCTCGGTGGTGTCCGCACGCCGCCCGTCGACGTTCCCGTCGACGTGCTCTCGGGTGATCCCGGCCCGACACCGTCGACGATCTGTCTGCTGCTCGGCTCGACGAAGCCACTTCCCGCCGACCGCGTCGCCGAGCTGTACCCGACCCGCGCGGCCTACCAGCAGCGTTACGGCACCAGCGCCGACGAGACCATCAACGCCGGATTCGTCCCACCCGAGGACCGCGCCGCCCTGCTGGACTTCGCCGAGCCGGAACGCGTGACCGGGTGACACGGCCCGTCACCCGCTGACGCGAGCCGCCGGCGTCACCTGGGCGAGGCGGAGACGAACGGCGGGCGGACGACCGTCATCGTCGAGACGCGGCCGCGTACGTCCACGGCCACCTCGTCGCCGGCGGTCACGGAGCGGTCGAGCAGGGCAAGGCCGATGCCCTGCCGCAGGGTCGGGGAGAAGGTGCCGCTGGTGACCTCGCCGAGCTCGGCACCGTCCGGGCCGCTCACCCGCATGTGCGGGCGCGGGATGCCGCGGTCGTTCGAGCGCAGCCCCCACAGCGACCGCGCCGGGCCCGCCGCGCGCTCGGCGAGCAGCGCCTCGCGGCCCCAGAACGCCGGCTTGTCCCAGCCGACGGCCCACCCCGACCGGGCCTGTACCGGGCTGATGGACAGGGAGAGATCCTGGCCGTGCAGCGGGTAGCCCATCTCGGTGCGCAGGGTGTCCCGGGCGCCGAGGCCACACGGCAGGCCACCGAGGCCGGTCACCACCGTCAGCAGCTCGTCCCAGAGCGGCACCGCGTCCGCCCAGCGCGGCAGGAGCTCGAAGCCCGCCTCGCCGGTGTAGCCGGAGCGGCAGACGATGACGGGCCGCCCCTTCCACTCGGCGTCGGCGAAGCTCATGTAGGCACCGTCGGCGGGCAGGCCGAGCTTGCGCAGCACCTCCGGCGAGGCGGGGCCCTGCACTGCGAGCACCGCGAACTCGGTGTGCAGGTCGGTGACGGCGACGCCGGCGGGCGCCTGCGCGGCGAGCCGCCGGACGACCTCGGCGGTGTTGGCCGCGTTGGGCACGAGGAACACGTTGTCGGCGGCGTAGTAGTACGCGATCAGGTCGTCGACGACGCCGCCGGTCTCGTCGCAGCACAGCGTGTACTGCGCCTGGCCGGGGCCGACCCGCCTCAGGTCGTTGGTCAGGCAGGTGTTGACGAACTCGGCCGCGCCGGGGCCGGCCACCCGGGCCTTGCCCAGGTGGCTGACGTCGAAGATCCCCACCGCGCCGCGGACGGCCGCGTGCTCGGCGAGCACGCCCCGGCCGGCGTACTCGATCGGCATCTCCCACCCGCCGAAGGCGGCCGTCTTGGCGCCCAGCTCGACGTGCCGTTCGTGTAGCGGGGACCGACGCAGCTCTCCCATGCCGGCAGCGTAGCCGCCCGGGACGTCACTCCGGCAGGCCGGCGGCGGCCCGGACGGGACCACGTGGCCACGGGCCGGCGGGACGACGGCGCGGTGACGGGGCGATTTCCCACCGTCCCCTCCGGCCACCGGCAGCCCACCGCCTCGGTGCCACACCAGGCCACAGGTCCCGGGGCCCAATACGCTCGAAGCATGACCGTCACCTCTGCCGCCTCCGCAGCCCTCACCGAC
Organism: Frankia sp. Mgl5; assembly: GCF_023242985.1. NCBI lineage: Bacteria > Bacillati > Actinomycetota > Actinomycetes > Frankiales > Frankiaceae > Frankia > Frankia sp. Mgl5. Next base: position 10,145 of record NZ_JALKFY010000656.1, read on the forward strand.
CTCGACGTCGACGCCGTCGTGATCGGAATGGCCAAGGGCGACGACGGTCCGGTGCCCCTCGGCGGGACCGGCGCCCTCGACGCGGCGCTCGGCGGCCGGCTGGCCCGGATCCTCGCCGACCTCGGCGCGACCGGAGCCACCGGCGACATCGTCCGCTTCGCCACGCTCGGGACGCTGAAGGCCCCGACCGTGCTCGCGGTCGGCGTCGGGGAGCACGCCGCGTTCACCGCCGGTACCGCCGGAGCGGGTGGGGAAGCGGGCGGTGCCAGCGCCGACACCGACACCGAGACGCTGCGCCGCGCGGCCGGCGCCGCCGTCCGCGCGCTCGCCGGCACCGCCCGGGTCGCCTCGACGCTCGCGCTCGCCACCGGGCGGCCCACCGCGTCCACGCTGCGCGCGGCGGCCGAGGGCTCGCTGCTGGGCGCCTACGCGTTCGACAGCCTGCGCACCTCGCCGAACGGGCCGGCACCCGTGCGCGAGCTGGTCCTGACGGTCGAGGACCCGTCCGACCTGGCGGCGGCCGAGGCCGCACTGGAACGCGCGACGATCATCGGTGACGCCGTCACGCTGGTGCGGGACCTGGTGAACACTCCGCCGAGCCACCTCTCGCCGGCCCGGCTGGCCGAGATCGCGGTGGAGCGTGGCGGCGCGGCCGGCGTCGAGGTGACGGTGCTCGGCGAGGAGGCGCTCGCCGAGGGCGGCTACGGAGGCCTGCTCGGTGTCGGCCAGGGCTCGGCCAACCCGCCGCGGCTGATCCGGCTGCGCTACCAGGGTGCCGCCGGCACCGGGGCGGCCAGGGGCGAGCCGGCCGGCACCGACCTGGCCCTGGTGGGTAAAGGCATCACGTTCGACTCCGGCGGCCTGTCGCTGAAGCCGCCGGTGTCCATGGAGTGGATGAAGAGCGACATGGCCGGCGCGGCCTCCGTGCTCGCGGCCGTCGTCGCGGCCGCACGGCTGGGCCTGGCGCTCAACGTGACCGGCTGGATGCCGTGCGCGGAGAACATGCCCTCCGGCGACGCCATCCGACCGTCCGACGTGATCACGCTGCGCGGCGGCAAGCGGGTCGAAGTGCTCAACACCGACGCCGAGGGGCGGCTCGTGCTCGGCGACGCGCTGGCCCGCGCGTCCGAGGACACTCCGGCACTCGTCGTCGACGTCGCCACCCTCACCGGCGCGCAGATCGTCGCGCTGGGCACCCGCACGAGCGGGGTGATGGGCCGCTCCGAGGCGACCGACGCGGTGGTCGCCGCCGCCGGGCGCGCCGGCGAGACGGTATGGCCGATGCCGATGCCGCCGGAGCTGCGCAAGAGCCTCGACTCGGTGGTCGCCGACCTGGCGAACGTGGCGCCGGGCGGGAACCGCGACGCGGGCATGCTGCTCGCCGCCCACTTCCTCGCCGCCTTCGTGCCCGAGGAGATCCCCTGGGCGCACGTCGACATCGCCGGCCCGTCCTGGAACGGCGGCGAGCCATACGGCTACACGCCCAGAGGCGGCACCGGGGCCATCGTGCGCACCCTCGTCCAGCTCGCCGAGGACAGGGCCACCACCACCCCGTGACGTGCGGCGGCGCCGCCGCAGGACGCCGCGCGACGGGGCGGGTGACACGAACGGACGTCGCGTGATGCGGCACAGTCGGCGCAGTCTGTCCAGTCCAACCGCCTCGTCGTGAAAGACTGGGCGGGCCGGAGCGTGTCACCCGGCGGGACGCCCGTCCCGCGGTCGGGTGCCGCCCCGGCGGGGCTCACCGGCCTGGACGACGACCACGCTCCTGCCGCCGCCAGGCCGTGACCCCACTGGTCCGCAAGTCGACGAAGAAGGGACCCCTCGCGTGGCGGACACAGCGGCCGGTCCCGTCGACCTGGTCGTCCTCGGGGGTGGCAGCGGCGGGTACGCCGCCGCGCTGCGCGCCGCCGAGCTCGGCCTGCGGGTCGTCCTGATCGAGAAGGACAAGCTCGGCGGCACCTGCCTGCACCGCGGCTGCATCCCGACGAAGGCGCTGCTGCACGCGGCGGAGGTCGTCGACACCGTCGCCGCCAGCGAGACCTTCGGCATCCGGGCCACCCTGGACGGCATCGACATGGCCGGGGTCGGCGCATACCGCGACTCGGTGGTCGACGGCCTGTACAAGGGCCTGAGCGGACTGGTCCGGGCCCGGGGCATCGAGGTCGTCACGGGCACCGGCCGGCTGGTGTCCCCGACCGCGGTGGCCGTCGGCGACCGGGTGGTCGAGGCCCGGCACGTGCTGGTCGCCACCGGCTCGGCCGCGCGAACGCTGCCCGGCCTCGACCTCGACCACCGGACGGTCATCGACAGCGGGGACGCGCTGGCGCTGGAGCACGTCCCGGGGTCGGTGGTGGTGCTCGGTGGCGGGGCGATCGGCTGCGAGTTCGCGTCGGTCTGGCGTTCGTTCGGCGCCGAGGTGACCATCGTCGAGGCGCTGGGCCATCTCGTCCCGGCCGAGGACGAGGCCAGCTCGAAGCTGCTCGAACGCGCGTTCCGCGCCCGGGGCATCGCCCTACGCCTTGGGGTGCCCCTCGCGGGCGCGAAGACCACCGACCAGGGTGTGACCGTTGTCCTGGAGGACGGGTCCACCGTCGACGCCGAGCTCCTGCTCGTCGCGGTCGGCCGCGGCCCGGTCTCCGCCGGCATCGGCCTCGACGAGGTCGGCGTCGCGACGGAACGCGGCCACGTCCTCGTCGACAGGTACCTGCGGACGAACATCCCCACCGTCTCCGCCCTCGGGGACGTGCGGCCCGGGCCACAACTGGCCCACGTCGCGTTCGCCGAGGGCATCCTCGCGGCCGAGCTGCTCGCCGGGCTCGACCCGGTACCGGTCGACTACGACAACGTCCCGCGGGTCACCTACTCCCATCCCGAGGTGGCGTCCGTGGGTCTGACCGTGGCCGCCGCCCGGGAACGCCACGGGGAGATCAACACCGCCACGTACCACCTGGCGGGCAACGGAAAGGCACGGATCCTGCGCTCCGCGGGCGCGGTGACCGTGGTCTCGGCTGCGGACGGCCCGGTCGTCGGCGTCCACATGGTGGGCGACCGGGTCGGCGAGCTCATCGCCGAGGCCCAGCTCATCACCAACTGGGAGGCATACCCCGCCGACGTGGCCCAGCTCCTCCACCCGCACCCGACCCTCTCCGAGGCGCTCGGCGAGGCGCACCTCGCTCTCGCCGGCAAGCCACTGCACGTCCACAGCTAGGCACGTCCACAGCTAGCCCGCGGTGCCCGCGTCCGCCCCGCCCGGCCCGACCGGGTGTGGTGGGGAGGGCGCCGGGCGCGACGAAGGAGTCGTTGTCAGCATGTCAGTATCCGTCACGATGCCCCGCCTCGGGGAGAGCGTCTCCGAGGGGACGGTCACCCGCTGGCTGAAGAAGGAAGGCGAGCGGGTCGAGGCCGACGAGCCGCTCCTCGAGGTCAGCACCGACAAGGTCGACACCGAGATCCCCGCGCCGGCCTCCGGCGTGCTCGGCTCGATCAAGGTCGCCGAGGACGAGACCGTCGAGGTCGGCGTCGAGCTGGCTGTCATCGAGGACGGCGCCGCGGGTGTCGGCGCGGCGGCCGCGCCCGCCGAGGCCCCCGCCGCGGCCCCGGAGCCTCCGCCGGCACCTGCCGCCGCCGCGCCGCCCCCGCCGCCTGCTCCCCCCGCT